>JAZTZF010000105.1:0-10313 GCA_045637325.1 Eubacteriales bacterium
GGCAACTATGCAATATTCCTTTCCAAACGACTGTACAAGCTTTGCTATGCCTATATTTGATGCGATCGAGTCGAAATCGGGGCGGAGATGTCCCATAATGATAACATTAGAGCATTTGGGCAACAGATCGTAGAGCAGATCTCGGCAAAGGCGCGAGCGTATCTTGGTTTGTCGCTGAACCGCCTTGGTTCTTCCGCCGTAGCTGTCCTCACCGTCCTCGGTCCTGACTACCGCAAGCGCACCGCCGCGTTGCAAGGCAGAACGCAGTGCAATCTGAGCAGATTCGCGCTTTTCGTTCAGTGTGCCGTTACCTGCAGAAACACCTATAGATATGGTTATTGGAACCGAAGATTCGCCTAATGATGCTTCAACAACCTTGTCAAGTATGTCGAATTTCCTACCCGTCATTTCCTTTAGGAACCGGTTTTCGAAATACATTACATACTTGTCGCGATCATATTCTGTAAGTATTGCATCGAATTCATTTGCCCAATCGGAAAGCAACTGATTTACCGCCGCAGAACCGAATCTGCGGTTTTCCTGAATTTCCTGAGAAACCTCGTTGGAGTTATCAATTACAATATACGCGACTCTTACTGCGCTGTCATCCAATTGCTTTACCAGCTTTTTTTCGTTATCGCGGCTGTACCAAATACCCGCAAACAACTTTTGTCTGCCGTACTCAAGCGGAAATACCCTAACCTCGTAAAAAGAATTCTCGGTATCAACCGATATAAAATCGGTGTATTCCTCGTATGCTGTCGAGAGATTCGAAAAAGACACTTTACCCTCGAACAATTTTCCGGCGCCTGAACTGAGATGTCCGTCAATAACCTCTACAAGCGAGTCGAATTCTTCATTGCACCATACTATTTTATTTGTTTCATTGACAACCATAACGGGAGAATCAATTTTCCCCATCAAATCATAAATGATTGAAGCAAAACCACTTCCGTCACGATCGGTTCTGATGCGTTTTTTGCCGGTGCTATAGAGTATCAAGAGAATAACAGCATAAACAGCGACACCGGCGATGGCAATGAATCCCGCGAGCCTGTACACAAAAAGCAATAATACCGCAACAACGGTAAATATACCTAATCCTATAAGCTCATATGAAAAATTTTTCAAAAATCTTCGTCCGTTTTTCATTGCTTCACCTCCAAAACCATTATATTATACCATTGTTTGAATAACTTGTCAATCGAGAAGTGTCTGTTGAGTTATTTCGGGATCGATATCCTCAAATATCACGCCCGAAGCAGGCAATTTGCTTTTTCTGTATCTCGATTCCTTAACCAACTTGTTCTTTTCGGGGTCATACGGGATTACCGAAACAATCTTTCTGCCTTTTTTCAGCGTAAAGAGGGTGCTTCCGCATGAAGTTTTTGTTGATTTTTCGAGTATTTGGCTTTCTTTTATAAGTAATGCTCTGTCATCGTCCGAGCGAACCAAATACTCATTCTTTCCGTTAGCCAAAAAGACGCCGACGGCAGGACTTCCGCCGAAAAATGCGTTAGTCAGCTTCTTTCGGTTTGTCTTTGTCGCATAGGAATCAAGCGGAACAGAAACCGCCTTGCCGTTTTCAAAGAATATTATGACACGGCCTGTATATTCACGCAGACATATTGCCGAAATAACCTTTTCGTTATCGTTAAATTTGAGTTTTCCTGCAACATATTCTCCAAGCGCGCTTGCTTTGGAATCCTCAAAATCGTTGAGGCGCAACTTATATCCTTGTGCCTCTGTGGTGAAAAAGAGAACCTCTTCGTTATTGTTCGTTTCGAACCGTGTTCGGAGTGAATCATTTTCTTTGAACTTTTGAACATCGTTACCACGCAAGGAAGCAAGGGTACATTTTTTGAAATATCCTTCCATACTCAGGAACGCTTCGCAGGGGTAATCTGCAACAGGCTCCTCAAGCTCATCGACCGATATCTCGTCGCGCTCGATAATATAGGTCTTGCGCGGCATGCCGTATTTTTCGGATATCTCGTTTAGCTGTTTAATAATGCGTGTTTTTATCCGTCTCTCGCTCGAAATAAGAAGTTTAAGTTCTTCGATATCCTTTTCTAGCTGTTCAATTTCCTCAATACGCTTCAAAATATACTGTTTATTAAGGTTACGAAGCTTGATATCTGCCACGTATTCGGCCTGTATCTCGTCAATATTAAAGCCGTTCATAAGGTTAGGAACAACGTCTTTTTCGTTTTCGGTACCGCGAATAATAGCGATTGCCTTATCAATATCAAGCAGGATTGAACGCAAGCCGAAAAGAAGGTGCAATTTGTCGCTCTTCTTCGCAAGGTCAAATACATAAGTCCTGCGTAGGCACTCAACGCGGAACGCTGACCATTCCTCGATAATCTGCTTAATGCCCATAGTCTGCGGTACACCGCCGACAAGGATATTGAAATTGCATTTAAAATCGTCTTCGAGTTTGGTCAACCTAAACAGCTTCTGCATAAGTCTTTCGGGATCCGCACCGCGTTTAAGATCAATTGCCATTTTGAAACCGTTAATGTCGATCTCATCGCGAACGTCCGAAACATCCTTTATCTTGCCGTCCTTAACAAGCTGGATCATGCTTTCGCGTATTTTCTCGAGTGTTGTTGTATACGGGATCTGAAGTACCTCTATACGGTTTTCGCTCTTATCATACACGTATTTAGCACGTAATTTGACAGAACCGCGACCTGTTTCATATACCTCGCGCATTTTTTCGCGATCGTAAATAAGCAGTCCGCCCGTCGAAAAATCGGGTGCTTTTAGGATATCCATTATTTCATCTGTGGTTATATTTTCGTTGCGAAGATATGCGCACGTTACCTCACAAACCTCACGAAGATTAAATGAGCATATATCGCTTGCCATGCCGACGGCAATACCCGAATTAGGAGAAACCAGTATATTGGGAAAACTTGTAGGAAGTACGACAGGCTCTGTGGTGGTGCTGTCGTAGTTATCGACAAAATCCACCGCATCCTTGTCGATACCGTCAAATATTTCCTCGCTGAACTTTGCAAGTTTGCATTCTGTATAACGCGAAGCGGCGTATGCCATATCGGAATATTGTTTACCGAAGCTTCCCTTCGACTCGATGAACGGATGAAGCAGAACTTCCTTGCCGGTTGTAAGACGCACAAGCGTTTCGTAGATTGCGGCATCACCGTGGGGATTAAGCACCATAGTTTGACCGACAACCTTCGCGCTCTTTTGTTTCGCACCGTTAAGCAAGCCCATTTTATACATAGTATAAAGTAATTTTCGGTGTGCAGGCTTAAAACCGTCGATAGCCGGTATCGCACGCGAAACGATGACAGTCATCGCATATGGCATATAATTGGTTTCAAGAACATCCGTTATACCGACGTCGATCGGTTCGGATATAATCTCAGGTTCTATGACCTTTGCTTTCTTTTTCGCCATTGGTTACCTCATCAATAATCGGCAAGCTCTAAATACTTTGCGCCGTTCTTTGATATAAAATCTTTTCTGCCTGTGATATTGTCACCAAGAAGAATGTCAAACATTTCGTAGGTTTTTTCTTCGTCCTCGGGTGAAATACGAACCAATTTACGAGTAGCGGGCTTCATGGTGGTAAGGCTCATCATATCGGCATCGTTTTCGCCGAGACCTTTCGAACGCTGTATGGTGAACTTTTTGTCTCCGAGCTTCTCTATAATACTGTTCTTTTCGGGTTCGCTGTATGCAAATAAGGTATCGCTTCCGCAGGTGATTTCGTAAAGCGGAGTTTCGGCGATATATATTCTTCCCTCTTTGATCAAGGTCGGAAGCAAGCGGTAGAACATAGTAAGAATAAGAGTTCTGATCTGATAACCGTCCTCGTCGGCATCGGTACAGATAATTATCTTATCCCAGCGCAATGCACTAAGATCAAAAGCGGAAACGCCCTTGACTTTCAGCTGCTTTGCTTCGACACCGCAACCGATAACCTTAATAAGGTCAAGAATAATATCGCTCTTCATGATTCTGTCAAAGGATGCCTTAAGACAGTTCAAAGTTTTGCCTCGAACCGGAATGATAGCCTGAAATTCGGAATCTCTTGCCAATTTGCAGCTTGTAAGCGCAGAATCACCTTCTACGATGTATAACTCGCACTTTTCGGGGTCACGCAGACGACAACCAACAAATTTTTCGACGGTGTTGGTTATATCAAGCGATGCGGTAAGCTTCTTTTTCGAAGAAACGCGCATATGCTCTGCCGATTCTCTTGCTCGCTTGTTTACAAGTATCTGCTGAACGATCTTATCTGCTGCTTGAGGATTTTCTGCAAAGAAAACCTCTAATGAATGCTTGAAAAAGTCGGTCATCGCATCTGCGATAAACACGTTGTTAATAGCTTTCTTTGTTTGGTTAGCGTATGATGTTTGAGTCGAAAACGAGTTTACAACGAGAACGAGTGAGTCCTCGACGTCGGAAAAGAGTATCTTGCTTTCGTTTTTATTGTATTTTCCGTTGTTTTTGGCATATTGGTCGATTGCCCAAACGAATGCACTTCTTGCCGCTTTATCGGGCGAACCGCCGTGTTCCAAAAACGATGAATTATGATAATATTCAATCAAATTGACTTCGTTGGTAAAACAGCAGGCAAACTGCATTTTAACCTTGTATTCGCTTCTGTCGGGAGCATCGCGTCCGACACGTTCGCTGGAATAATCGGCAATGGGAGAAAGTGCACCTTCGCCCACAATTTCGCGGATATAGTCGGTTATGCCGTTTTCATAGCAATACTCTTCGGTTTCAAAAGTACCGTCGATTTTTTGCCACTTGAGCGTAAGAGTAAGACCTGCATTTACGACAGCCTGTTTTTTTAATACAGTACTGAAGTATTCACGGGGGATAGCTATATCGGTAAACACCTTATTATCGCTTTTCCAGCGTATAACGGTACCGGATTTATTTTTGGGAGATTCGCTTTTTATAAGTTCAGTCACGGGTTCTCCGGTACGAAAACTTATAGAATACTTTGTTCCGCGCTGATAGGATGTAACATCCATAAACTCGGATGCATATTGCGTAGCACAAGCGCCCAGACCGTTTAATCCGAGAGAATACTCATATGCACCGCCGTCGGCATTGTTATATTTACCGCCTGCATAGAGCTCGCAATAAACAAGCTCCCAGTTATATTTCTGCTCTTTTTCGTTCCAATCCAGAGGAACGCCTCGGCCGAAATCCTCTACTTCCATAACACGGTCGTTATATACGGTAACATTTATACGCGTTCCGTAACCCTCGCGGTATTCGTCGATAGAGTTCGAAAGAATCTCAAAAAATGAGTGTTCACAGCCCTCGATACCGTCCGAACCGAAAATAACCGCAGGACGCAAACGAACTCGGTCTGCGCCTTTTAGAGAAGAAATTGTTTGATTGTCGTATTCAGCAGGCTTTTTTGCCATATCTCTATTTTCCTTTACTTCTTACTTTACCGAATAGAACCCAACCTTGCGGTAGACCTTACGCAAGGTCTTTTGTGCAATGTAAGATGCCTTTTCTGCACCTGCGATCAGTATTTTATTCAGCTGCTCTTTATCGGAAACAAAAACCTTGTATTTTTCTTGGAATTTTGCAAGTTCATCGGCTACAACCTCGCCCACGGCAAGCTTAAAATCGCCGTAGCCTTTTCCGTCAAACTCTGCCTCGATAGCCTCGAAAGTTTTCCCTGTGAAGGCAGAGTAGATAGACATAAGGTTATTTATGCCGTCCTTGCCTTCTGCGTATCTTACTTCTGAACCCGAATCTGTAACCGCGCGTTTGATTTTGCGTATAACAGTATCCCTATCGTCAAGCAAAAATATACTGCCGTCGCCAAGGTCGGATTTACTCATCTTGGATGTGGGCTCCGAAAGCGACATTATTCTCGCACCTGCTTTGGGCATGTACGGCTCGGGAATCTTAAACGTATCGGAATATATATTATTAAAACGGTTTGCTATGTCACGCGCGATCTCGATATGCTGCTTTTGGTCGCTTCCCACAGGAACCAAATCGGGTTGATACAGCAGAATGTCCGCGGCCATCAAAACCGGATAGGTGAAAAGTCCTGCATTGATATTATCCGAATGCTTGGCGGATTTGTCCTTGAACTGTGTCATACGAGAAAGTTCGCCAAACATCGTGTAGCAAGAAAGCACCCAAGCAAGCTCGGCATGTGCGGGCACATGACTCTGTATAAAGAGCGCGTTCTGATCGGGATCTATACCTACCGCAAGATATAGCGCAAGCGTTTTTAAGCAATTCTGGCGCAAATCGGCAGGAACCTGACGAACCGTAATGGCGTGAAGGTCTACAACGCAGAAATAACAGTTGTAGTCATATTGCATCGTTGCCCAGTTGCGCAATGCGCCAAGATAGTTTCCTATAGTCAATGTGCCCGAGGGTTGAACCCCCGAAAGTATAGTCTTTTTGATATTTTGATTTTCCATAATTATCAACCACCTGATTATAATACCTGAGCAAGGCGTTTCACGCCCTCGACGATCTGTTCGTCGGAAGGAGTCGAATAATTAAGCCTTACAGACGGCGAATAGCCTCCCTGAATAGGATTAAAGCTTGTTCCGGTAACCACTGCGAGTTTATTGGCAAGTGACTTTTTAGCGATCTCATCACCGTTACCGCCCTCTACCGTCAGCCATATAAACAAACCTCCCTCGGGTCTTGTATACGTTGCCTTGCCTGCAACTTGCTTGTCGAGCTCGGAGAGCATAAGGTTACACTTGTCACGGTAAAGTGCACGAATATATTCGATATGGTCATCAAGACCATAAGTGTCTATAAACTTCGAAGCAACCATTTGGAAGAACAGATTTGTGTGTACGTCGTTTACCTGTTTTACAACAACAATCTTTTGTATAAGTTCCTTAGGACCGCATACAAAGCCTATACGCATACCAGCAGAGAGTATTTTAGAAAAAGAAGAACAGTACAGTACTCTGCCGTTGGTATCAAGGCTTTTTATTGTAGGTACGTCCTCGCCCGCAAAACGAAGTTCGCCATAGGGATTATCTTCTAAAATAAGGCAATTATACTTTTCGGCAAGTGAAAGAATGGCTTTGCGCTTTTCGAGCGATGTAGTAAGTCCTGCAGGATTTTGGAAGGTCGGTATTACATAAATGATTTTTGTGTTGGGGTGCGCTTTGAGCGCATTTTCCAACGCCTCAATATTCATACCGTCAGGCTCAAGATCAATGCCGACAAGATTTGTGTTATAAGATCTGAATGCGTTCAGTGCACCGATAAAGCTCGGATTTTCGCAAATAATAGTATCGCCCTCATTGCAAAGCACCTTTGCGCAAAGGTCTATTCCCTGCTGACCGCCCGTGGTTATTATAACATCGTCGTCCTGAGAACCTGTGTTGAATTTTGTCTTAAGACGCTCTGCAACCTGTTCTCTTAAACGGGGATAACCCTCGGTAATTCCGTATTGAAATGCAAAAGAGGCTTGATTTTGAAAAATATCCTCGGCAACAGAATGCATCTTCTCTACAGGAAAAGAAAGCGGAGACGGGTTTCCTGCCGCAAACGAAATAACGTTCGGATCGGAAAGAGATTTGAAAATTTCGCGTATTGCAGAGGGCTTCATATCTTTAACTTTATCTGAAAATTGAAAATTCATGGCAAAATTCTCCTATTATCCATTCAATAACTTGTATTATAACACACAACATTTGCTATTTCAACACAAAATTTTGCAAAAATCCATTTACAAACGTAAAGTTTTGATATATAATTACTTAGATATTAAAATACGTATAAAGGCGGTATAACATTATGGCAAACAAAATACTCGTCGAAACCTCTGCTCGACACGTCCATCTCTCCGAAGCTGATATGGAAACCCTGCTCGGCAAAGGCCAAACACTTACCGTTAAGAAAATGCTTTCCCAGCCCGGCCAATTTGCCAGCAACGAAAGAATTTCTCTTGTCGGCCCCAAGAACACTATTTCGAACGTTCTTATCCTCGGTCCTACCAGACCTGCTACACAGGTAGAGATATCTCTTACCGACGCAAGATCGTTAGGTATTTCGGTACCCGTGCGCGAGTCGGGTGATATTAAGGGCAGTGCAGGTTTGAAGCTCGTCGGCCCTGCAGGCGAAGTTGAGATCAGCGAAGGCGCGATCGCGGCTAAACGCCATATTCACTTGGACCCTGCAACTGCAGAGGAACTCGGCGTTTCCGATAAGCAGATCGTTTCTGCTAAAGTCTGCACAGGCGACCGTTCTCTTACTTTTGATGAAGTTGTTGTAAGAGTAAACAAGAATTTCGCTCCTGCAGTACATATCGATACCGACGAAGCCAATGCAGCAGGCTGCAGCGGCGAAGTTTATGCTGAAATAATAAAATAAAGATATAAAACGAAAGGATTATTCCAATGTTGCACTATTCAAAAGAAGTTGAAAACATGTGCGTTGTTGCAAAAGGCCCGAAGCACGGTCCTGCTCCCATTCCCGAAGAAGGCAAATGGGTTCAGGCGAAAGTAATCGAGGATATTTCCGCCTACACTCACGGTGTGGGTTGGTGTGCTCCTCAGCAGGGTGCTTGCAAGCTCTCGCTCAACGTCAAAAACGGTATTATCGAGGAAGCTCTTGTAGAGACCATCGGTTGTTCCGGTATGACACACTCCGCAGCTATGGCTGCAGAAATTCTCCCTGGCAAAACCATTCTCGAGGCTCTTAATACCGACCTCGTTTGCGATGCGAGCAACACCGCAATGCGCGAGCTCTTCCTGCAGATCGTTTACGGCCGTTCTCAGTCTGCATTCTCCGAAGACGGTCTCGTAATCGGCGCAGGTATGGAAGATCTCGGTAAAGGATCTCGCTCGATGGTTGGTACTATGTACGGCACCAAGGACAAGGGTGTTCGCTATCTCGAAATGACCGAAGGTTATTGTACTCGTATGGCTCTTGACGAAAACAACGAAGTTATCGGTTACGAATTCGTTTCTCTCGGCAAGATGACCGACTTTATCAAAAAAGGTATGGAACCCAACGAGGCATACAAGCAGTCTATCGGCACATACGGCAGATTTGATGACGCGGTCAAGTATATCGACCCGCGTAAAGAATAAAGGAGGTAAATACCATGTCATTGTTTGAAGGTTACGAAAGACGTGTTGATAAAATCAACGCAGTTCTTAAAGAATACGGCATTTCCTCCATCGAGGAGTGCAAAGAAATCACTCTTGCAAAAGGCATCGACTGCGACAAGATAGTTCGCGGAACACAGCCTATTTGCTTCGAAAACGCTATTTGGGCATATACCGTAGGTTGTGCTATCGCAATCAAAAAAGGTTGCACCAAGGCTGCTGACGCCGCTGCTGCTATCGGTATCGGTCTTCAGGCTTTCTGTATCCCCGGTTCTGTTGCCGAAAACCGCAAGGTTGGTCTCGGTCACGGTAATTTGGGTAAGATGCTTCTTTCCGAACAAACCGATTGCTTCTGCTTCCTTGCAGGTCACGAATCTTTTGCCGCAGCAGAAGGCGCTATTAAGATCGCTCTTAACGCAAACAAGGTTCGTAAGAATCAGCTTCGCGTTATCCTTAACGGTCTCGGCAAAGATGCCGCTTATATCATTTCCCGTATAAACGGCTTCACCTATGTCGAAACCGAATTCGATCACTATACCGAAGAAGTAAAGGTCATCAAGGAAATTCCCTTCTCCAAGGGGCCCAGAGCAGATGTTAAGTGCTACGGTTCCGATGACGTTTCGGAAGGTGTTGCTATAATGCGTCTTGAAAAGGTTGGCGTTTCGATCACCGGTAACTCTACCAACCCCACAAGATTCCAGCACCCCGTTGCAGGCACCTACAAGAAGTGGTGTGTTGAAAACGGCAGAGAATACTTCTCTGTTGCTTCCGGCGGCGGCACCGGCAGAACTCTCCCCCCCGATAATATGGCTGCAGGTCCTTCCTCTTACGGCATGACCGATACCATGGGTCGTATGCTCTCCGATGCACAGTTTGCAGGCTCCTCCTCCGTTCCTGCTCATGTAGAAATGATGGGCTTGATCGGCGCAGGTAACAACCCCATGGTTGGTATGACCGTTGCATGTGCGGTTGCAGTTGAAGAAGCTAGCAAATAATGTCTAAAAAGACATTACGGATTTTATCGCTTGTTTTAATGCTTTTGGGGATCATTTGTTGCATAACAATTATCACAATACAATTCTTGCATTGTCATGAAATTGTCAATACTGAATTCAAAGGAAATGAATATACCGCCTTTGAATATTTCCTCAAAGTTTCGAAGGGAGCAATCGCGTTGGCTATTACCTCAGGTATTATATTTGT
>JAZTZF010000106.1:0-2875 GCA_045637325.1 Eubacteriales bacterium
CTTGGAAGCGTTGATAACAATAACACATTCGCCGCAATCAACGTGGGGAGTATATTCGGGGCGATGTTTGCCGTTGAGGATGGTTGCAGCAAGAACAGCTACCTTACCGAGGGGCTTGCCTGCGGCATCGATAACATACCACTTGCGCTCAACAGCCTCTTTCTTCAACATAGTTGTAGACATAGGTTGAATTCCTTTCAATCGTCTGATATTTTTTCATGCTTGCTCATTATAACACAAGAAAAACAATTGTCAAGGCTTTTTTACAAACTTTTTTCGGTTTTTGCGTATTTTTTTCGTTTTTCTCGCTTTTTCTTTAGTTTTTCAAATCGCAAGGAACGGTTTTTCAGCCTGCGGAAGTATTAAACTCGGCATTATACACCTTTTCGTCAAAATCCACCGTAAAGTCATAACCCGATTTATCGAGCAAAAATTTCAGTTTGTCGAGTGTGGATCCGTAATAAAAGTGCATATTGTCCTCGAGATAATGAGTGACCGTCAGTCCGAGCATCGTCGCATCGGGGTAATCTTCCAAAACAGTTTCGAAATACTCCAAAGCGGCAGGCTCGTCGGGCAGGGTAGTCATCAGCTTTGCGCCCGCTACCTTTCCATCTACAAGGTAATATTTACATTCATATACCGTTCCGAACGATTCGCGCCTTGAGGTAACGACATATTTAGAGGAAAGAAAGGGATAAACCTCCTCCGGGTTCACGCTGCTTTCGCTCTCGGTTGTATCAAAAGAGGTGTCGGAAAGGTATGAAATATCCTCGAAATCGCTATTGTCGGAACCGTAATCAGGGCCTTCCCCAACAGATGTGCACCCGAAAGTAAAAACAGAGATTAAAAGAGCAAAAATAAGTATGATGATAATTTTCATTTTCTTCACTCACCGCTATTGACAAATTTTTCCATAGGTGATATAATACCGATACCGAACAAATGTTCGGAACATACGGAGTCGGAATGCGGTTAGCTCCATCCGCATCCGATTATAGACAATTTATACGGATTTAAAAGACGAAAGGATGAAAAATGGATTACAGAGAATACGCAAAAGATCTGCTTGGAAGGAAAAAGAACCTTGTCTCGGCATATTCTGCCATCAAGTGCGAGCTTGATGCACTCGAGCAGGAAAAGTACGCCTGCAAGACCGCTATCGCCAACGCAGAGTCGTTGTCTGCCGATAAGACGATGTACGACGAGCGTTTGATAAACGTTCTTGCCGATCTGGACGATTGCCGTTTCCGCCGAAGCGTTGTAGAGCGCGAATTGCTAAAGATAGAGAAGGGGATGAACGGACTGAGCGACTATCAGAAAGACCTGTTGGACGTGTTTTTTGTCGAGCACGAACCCGGTGCCGCCGATGACCTTATGGAAAAGTGGTATAAGGAACGCTCGAGCCTCTATCGCGACCGCAACCGCGCGCTTGAATCATTCACACGATCGATATACGGCGTTCTTCAACTTTGATCACAGGGCGTATAACAGCCCCGTAGGATAGCTTAGCCAAATAATAGATAACCCGCCCGAACACAGGCAACGCAAAATCTGCAAGTACAGTTTTTTGTGCCCGATTCGGGCGGTTTTTATTTTATATTCCGTATAAGAAGCTATTATTCAAAATAATAAGTGTCCGTACTCTCATCAAAGGATATGCTTTTGGTTATATCTCTTCCGTCGGCATAGTGCAATATGTATTTTCCGTCTTTTATTTCGAAATCAAATGCTATAACCGTGTTCCCGTATTCCAGCTCGGGATAATAAACCACGGTTATGGAATCCCTGCCGTTGCTAACAAACCCCTCGGCAGGCTCTACGCATTCGAAACGCTGGCAGAAGTTGTTGTTCTCATCGTGAAATTCGTTAATTACAAAATCAAACCCGTTAATAACCGTGCGGTGTGTTTCATCGGCTTCGTTATAGACGATTTCGTTGTAATTAAGATAAATCACCCTGCCGTCGAGAAGCGTCAGTTCAATAACACCGTCCTCGGTTTCGTCTGCGCGGAAATCGGTGGAATAACTTCCTGTGCAGGCATTAAGGTCAAAAACATATCTTCCGGTGTCGGTCGATATTTGTATGGTTTTTTTGGAATCGGTTTCTTCCGATGCTTCGGATTCTATAGATTCTTCCGATTGTTCGCCACCGCTTTGAACCGAGATATCGCCGCTGTCGATGTCAGAGCTTGAACCTATATAATCTCCGTCCGATGCATCGGGAAGAGAGTTGTTTACGTCTTCTCCGCATGCCGAAAATGCAATAATTGCAGAGAGTATCAATGCAAAGTACACGATAAAAATATTTTTCATACCCGTTTTTCCTTATAAATCCGTATAACTGCAATAATGCCCAGCGCGAACAATGCACCGCCCATATCTATAAGAACGTCGGTCCATTGGGGCGCTCTGCCGCTTGTAGCCGCCTGCATTACAAATTCGTCACATATCGCAACGGCAAGGCAGTATATCGGTGAAATGGCGAGCCATGCCTTATTTTTGAACCCCGAAAGAAAAATACAAGACATTGACCCGAGAACGAAATATTCCAAAAAATGTGCAAGCTTTCTTATAATTACCCCAAGGGTATAAACGTCTGCGCTTATTCCGAAAAAGTCGAGAAAGTTATTGATAATATCTACCGCAAAATCACTCTGCTTTGCCGAATCTACGCCGTCCTTGAGCGAGTTCGAGAATATAAACAGCGTTATCAGCAGTGTTAATACTGCAAAAATTACCGTGTAGGTTTTCTTCTTATTGATCATTTGTCAAGCATTTCTTCTGCCGCCATCAAAACGGTGTCGGTTATATTCAGACCGCCCATTATGCGCGCAAGTTCGTTTTTCCTGCCTTCTCGGTCAAGCTTGGTAATATTC
>JAZTZF010000107.1:0-5062 GCA_045637325.1 Eubacteriales bacterium
GCTGCCGAATATCGATGTGGGCACAAAACTGCATTACGAAATGTTTGAATACACTATAATCGACTGAAAGAGGTGCTTATGGATAAAAAATCAATACTCCAAGCGGTTAAATTCGCACTTTTCTCGGCATCTGCGGGTGTGATTCAGGTTGCTTCCTGCACACTGTTTCTCGAGGTTTTCGAGTGGGAATATTGGATGGCATACCTTGTTTCGCTTATACTTTCGATATTGTGGAACTTTACCCTAAACCGCAAATTCACATTCAAATCATCTTCGAATATTCCCGTTGCCATGGCAAAGGTTTTTGGCTATTACCTTGTTTTTACACCGCTTTCGACATGGCTCGGCCATTTGGCAGAAAGCTCGGGCATAAACGAGTATATCGTTTTGGCTGTTACCATGCTCACAAACCTTGTTACAGAATTCCTTTTCTGTAAGTATGTCGTTTATCGTAACGAAGAAAAAAGCATTGAAAAATAAAGAACGCTGTGGTATTATTATCAATATTAAATTTGCTCTTTCCTCGGAGGAATAAAAAATGAGTATTCGTATAGGAATTTTCGGTTACGGCAACCTCGGCAGAGGTGTCGAATCGGCAATACGCCAAAATAAAGATATGGAGCTTGTTGCGGTCTTTACGCGCCGCGATCCAAATACCGTAAAAATCGCAACCGAAGGTGTGTCGGTCTATCATACCGATAAGGCGACCGAGATGGTTAACGATATCGATGTTATGATACTTTGCGGCGGCAGTGCTACCGATCTGCCTAAGCAGACACCCGAGCTTGCAAGATATTTTAATGTTGTGGATAGCTTCGATACTCATGCTCGTATACCCGAGCATTTCGCAAATGTTGATTCTGCCGCATTAGCATCGGGCAAGGTTGCCATGATCTCTGTCGGATGGGATCCCGGTATGTTCTCGCTTAACCGCCTTTATGCATCGGCAATTCTCCCCGAGGGTAAGGATTATACTTTCTGGGGAAAAGGCGTGTCACAGGGGCATTCCGATGCTATCCGCCGTGTAGACGGAGTCCTCGACGGAAAACAGTATACAATCCCCGTCGATGCCGCACTCGATGCTGTCAGAAGCGGAAATAACCCCGAGCTAACAACAAGACAAAAGCATATCCGCGAATGCTTTGTTGTTGCTAAAGAGGGCGCCGATCTTGCTCGTATAGAAAAAGAAATCAAGGAAATGCCCAACTATTTTGCCGATTATGATACTATTGTGCATTTCATCACAAAAGAAGAGCTCGCACGCGACCATGGCGGTATACCGCATGGCGGCTTTGTAATAAGAAGCGGTAAGACGGGATTCGATTCCGAGCATAACCATATTATCGAATATAGTTTGAAACTCGATTCCAACCCCGAATTTACTGCGTCTGTTATCGTTGCATATGCACGCGCGGCGTATAGATTGAATAAAGAGGGAAGTAAAGGCTGTAAAACGGTTTTTGATGTTCCCCCTGCGTATCTAAGTATAAAAACACCTGAGGAACTCCGCAAGGAAATGCTTTGATTCGGCTTTTTGTTATGACATTTCGAACGATAGTTGCTTGCTTTTGTTCGAAATGTCATATTGACAATATGTATCGTCTGTGGTATAATCTTATGAAATAAATCCGAAGCATAGGATGTATAAATAAAGAGGTACAACAATGTCCGCATTGGCTAAGTACAAGTTTATAACTCCCGAAGCGAATCCCGAATTCGTCCGTAAAGCCGAGGGTGTTTTTTCCTCTTTTTCGGAAATGCTTTCCGATTCAAAAGAATATGTTATTTTTCCCGGTTTTTGCGATGTGCATGTGCATTTTCGTGAGCCGGGTTTTTCTTATAAAGAAACGATAAAAAGCGGTTCGCTTTCGGCGGCACGCGGCGGGTATACCGCGGTGTGCACCATGCCCAACCTAAAACCGGTTCCCGACAGTGCCGATAATTTGGCGCTGCAAACCGAGATTATCAAACGCGATGCCGTTATAAATGTCTATCCCTACGCTTCTATAACCGTCAACGAGGCAGGAACAGAACTTTCGGATATGGATGCGCTTGCAAAAGATGCGATTGCCTTTTCGGATGACGGCAGAGGCGTTCAAAATGACGAAATGATGCGTTCTGCGATGAAAAAAGCCAAATCGCTCGGCAAGATGATAGTTGCACACTGTGAGGTTAATTCGCTTCTAAACGGCGGATATATACACGACGGCGAGTATGCAAAAAAGCATAATCACCGCGGTATATGTTCTGCAAGCGAGTATGAACAGATCGCACGCGATATCGAGCTTGTAAAAGAGATCGGCTGCAAATACCATGTCTGCCATATCTCAACCAAGGAAAGCGTCGAACTTATCCGTCAGGCAAAGAAGGACGGCGTGGATATAACCTGCGAAACAGGTCCGCATTATTTGGTGCTTGACGACAGCGATCTGCAGGAGGACGGAAGATTCAAGATGAATCCGCCCCTGCGCTCGAAAGAGGATAGAGAAGCCTTGATCGAGGGTATCAGGGACGGAACGATAGATATGATCGCAACCGACCATGCGCCCCATTCCGCAGAGGAAAAATCCAAGGGGCTCGAAAAGAGCGCGTTCGGCATTGTCGGTCTCGAGACGGCACTGCCCGTGCTGTATACAAAACTTGTGAAAACGGGTGTAATAACGCTCGAAAAACTTGTTGACCTGCTTTGTGTCAACCCCCGTAAACGATTCGATATCCCGCTGGGTAATGATTTTACCGTATGGGATCTTAATCGCGAATTTACCGTCGATCCGTCGGAATTTTTATCGCACGGACGCTCGACACCGTTTCTCGGAGAAAAACTGTACGGCAGATGCGTGCTAACCGTCTGCAACGGGGAAGCGGTATATCAAAATATAAATAATTAACTATATACAGGAGGCTCTAAAATGGCAAAGAGAACAGACATTAAAAAGATACTTATCATCGGCTCGGGTCCTATAGTAATCGGTCAGGCTGCCGAGTTTGACTATGCGGGCACACAGGCATGCCTTGCGCTCAAGGAAGAGGGCTACGAGGTTGTCCTTTGTAACTCCAACCCTGCAACAATAATGACCGACACCACCATTGCCGATAAGGTTTATATGGAACCGCTGACCCTTGAATATATCGCAAAAATACTGCGTTATGAACGCCCCGACGCTATTCTCCCCGGCATCGGCGGACAGACGGGTCTTAACCTCGCTATGCAGCTCGAAAAGAAGGGCGTTCTGCGAGAGTGCAACGTCGAACTTTTGGGTACAAGCAGCGAAAGTATCGAGAGGGCAGAGGACAGAGAACTTTTTAAGGAACTTTGCCAGTCTATAGGCGAGCCTACTATCCCTTCGGAAATTACATACAATATTGAGGAAGCAAAGAAAGCGGCTGCCGAGATCGGCTATCCCGTTGTTCTCCGTCCTGCATTTACGTTGGGCGGTACAGGCGGCGGCTTTGCATATAACGAAGAAGAACTTGTCGATATCGGCGTAAACGCATTCAAACTTTCGCCGGTTAATCAGGTTCTTATCGAGAAGAGCGTAAAGGGCTATAAAGAAATCGAGTTCGAGGTAATGCGCGACTCTAACGATCACGCAATCACCATCTGCGGCATGGAAAACGTCGATCCCGTAGGTGTACATACCGGCGACTCTGTAGTTGTTGCACCGATCATGACTCTTAACGACCACGATCTAAAAATGCTTAACGACAGCGCGATCAAGATAATCCGCGAGCTTAAGATAGAGGGCGGCTGTAACGTTCAGTTCGCGCTCGATCCCAACTCCAGCCAGTATTATCTTATCGAGGTTAACCCCCGTGTTTCGCGCTCGTCCGCACTTGCGTCTAAGGCAAGCGGATATCCTATAGCGCGTGTAACCGCAAAAATAGCTGTGGGTATGGCGCTTGAGGATATTGCTATTGCAAATACAAACGCCGCATTCGAACCGAGACTTGACTATATAATCGCAAAACTCCCTCGCTTCCCGTTTGATAAATTTGCTACCGCCCCCAATACCTTGGGCACTCAAATGAAGGCAACTGGCGAGATAATGAGCATCGGCTCCAATCTCGAGGAATGTCTGCTCAAGGCGGTTCGTTCGCTCGAAACAGGCGCAGATCACTATCAGATCGCCAAGTTCGAAAATATGTCCACTCCCGACATGCTCGATTATATCCGCGAGTTCAAGGACGATAATATGTTTGCCATCTGCGAACTGCTTCGCCGCGGCGTAACGATAGAGGAACTTTTCGAGATCACAAAAATCACCCGCTTCTTCTTAGAGGCTTTCGCAAACATAGTAAAAACCGAAGAAAAGATAAAATCCAATGTGGGCGATTTAGAGGTGTTGAAAGAAGCAAAGAAACTCGGCTTCTGCGATAAGATCATCGCCAAATATTGGAATATGTCCGAGCTTGATGTTTTCGGAATCAGAAAAGAAAACAAACTTTTCCCTGTATACCGTATGGTAGATACCTGCCACACAGGCGCGTATATTCCGTACTTCTATTCCTCGTATACGGGCGAAAACGCGTCTGTTGTAACCGATAAAAAGAAGATTGTCGTTCTCGGCGCAGGTCCTATCCGTATCGGTCAGGGTGTAGAATTTGACTATTCTACCGTTCACGCCGTTACAACAATCAAAAAGTCGGGTTACGAGGCAATAATCGTCAACAATAACCCCGAAACCGTTTCTACCGACTATACGACCGCCGACAAACTTTATTTCGAGCCTCTCACTCCCGAGGATGTTATGAATATCATCGAGCTCGAAAACCCCATAGGTGTTATAGCATCTTTGGGCGGTCAGACCGCTATCAACCTTGCCGAACCGCTTATGAAACGCGGTGTTAAGATAATCGGTACCGATTGCGAGGCTATCGACCGTGCAGAAAACCGCGATTCTTTCGAGATTCTGCTTAGCACACTTGGCATTCCTCAGCCCAAGGGCAAAGCCGTTACCAATATCGAGGACGGCATCGCCGCCGCAAGCGATATCGGCTATCCCGTGCTCGTCCGCCCGAGCTTCGTTCTCGGCGGCAGAGCAATGCAGATAGTTGCCAACGA
>JAZTZF010000108.1:0-2660 GCA_045637325.1 Eubacteriales bacterium
GAAATAGAGTTACCTTCTGCCGAGGAGCACGAAGTAGAAAATTACAGCAATGATTTCAAAATCGAGTTCCCTCCCGACCTCTATTCCGACACAACGAAGGAATCGCCTAACGTTTCGTTCGAATCGCTTATCAGGGAATCAAAAGCCCTCGATTTGGCGAAAAACACAAGCTCGAAAACAGACAAACCTACCGACAAAACACACGATGATAAAACCGATACCAAAGTGTTTTTATCCGACAACTAAATTTGATATATAATAAAATCGGGGTGTAGCGCAATTATACGCTACACCCCGAAACTTTTTTAGTTCTTATTTAATTATAGCTTTAACGAACTTATTTTTACCTTTGCTGACAACATATTCGCCTGCAATGTCAAAAACAAAATTCGGATCGGTTACCTGTTTGCCGTCAACCTTTACTCCACCGCCCTGAATAAGACGACGAGCCTCGCTGTTAGAGGGTGCCAAGCCGGATTTGCTGAGAACTTCAACAAGTCTTACACCTGCTTCGAAGTCGCGTTCTTCGATATCATCGGGAACACCGCCGCCTGCTACGCTTGCATATCTTGCGGCAGCAGCCGGTACGGCATCTGCACCATGATAAAGGGTAATAATAGTTTCGGCGTACAGTGTGTGTGCCTTGCGGATATCGGTTTCGCAGAGCGATACATACTTTTCTTCATCAAGATCGGTAGTAAGATTAAAGTATGTAAGCAACAAGCTGTCGGGAACCTTCATGCATTTTTCGTACATGATTTCCGCAGGCTCATCAATACCGATATAGTTATCAAGCGACTTGGACATCTTCTCGACACCGTCCAGACCGGGTAGCAGCGGGAATGTAATTACCTCCTGCGAGGTTTGTCCGTAGTCTTTTTGAAGCTCTCTGCCGACAAGAAGATTAAACGTTTGGTCGTTACCGCCGACTTCGATATCGGCTTCTAATGCGACGCTGTCATAGCCCTGCATAAGCGGATAGAACAATTCATGCATACCGATCGGTCGCTTTTCTGCATATCTCTTGGCAAAATCATCACGCTCGAGAATACGCGCTAACGTATATTTGCCGGCAAGCGAAAGAACATCCTCGAAACTCATTTTTCCGAGCCAATCGGAGTTATAAACTATGCGTGTTTTTTCTTTATCTAGAATTTTAATAACCTGTTCGTAATAACTTACCGCATTTGCTCGGGTTTGCTCAAAGGTAAGCGGAACTCTTGTTTTGCTTTTGCCCGAAGGATCGCCTATCATTGCGGTAAAATCGCCGATAACAAAGATTATCTCGTGACCAAGGTCCTGAAGCATCTTTAACTTACGCAAAACTACCGAGTGACCGAGATGGAGGTCGGGTCTGCTGGGATCGGCACCCATTTTGATTTTCAATTTCTTGCCGCTTTCAAGCTTTTCTTTCAAACCCTCAGCCGAGTAAACGCTTAATGCATCACGAATTATATTGTCATAAACCTGTTGTACTGTCATTTTTTACCTCTTAACCCATTGTATATAAATCACTGTCGAGATTAGGAATTGTAACTATATCAAACTTTTCGATAAGCTCATTATTGATTGTAACCTTATCATAGAAAGACTGAACGTATTCGCCAAACGCAGTCATTGCCAACTCGTCCTCTATCGAAGTATAAATATCAGTAGTGATATTCTCTTTCGAGATGGGAAGTCTGCGTATTATATAGGTTCCGTCGGACGGAAATTCCTTTTCCTGGAATTTGTTTTCCTCTATTTCGGATATTATTTTTACAAACTCGGCATTTGCCGTATCGTTTTTCTTGATGAAGCTCGGCTTCATATACATATAATACTTCTTCGATTGTGTTTCTTCGGGGTACTTTTCTAACTCGCCGTTTTGTAATTTCGAGAGAGTGTCCAGTGCCTCTTCTCGGATCTTTTTGGAACTCATTGCGGCTATAACTTCATCTTTGTAACCGCCCTCGGTTTTGCCGTCTTCTGTTGTTTTTCCGCTAAAATCTTCTTCAGTTTTTTCGAGTTTTTCTATAACATGGAATCCGTATTCGGTTTCGACAAGACGTACATCGCCAACCTGCATTTCAAACGAAGCTTTTTCAAAAGCTTCTACCATACGGCCGTGCGTGAAAATATATTCGTACCCTGTATCTTCGGTTTCGGATTTAAGATCATCCATCGTCTTTTCACCGGCTTGTAGAGCTGCAAGAGTAGCTTCGGCTTTTGATTTTTTCTCAGCTATAGTCTCTTCACTTAACTTATTGTTAGACGCATCGACTGTCTTATAAAGAATGTGACGCACTTTTACAAAATCGGTATCGAAAAACGCCTTGACTTCATCATCCTTAAATTCGAAAGTATTCGCCTTACCGGTAGTGTAGTCAGAATATGCATAAAGAGCACCGTCATAATGATAGTAGTTCTCGATAAAATTGCTATATACACTTTCGGCAGGAATTGCGGCTATACCGTTTTCGCCGTAACGATAATCGTGAACAAGTTCATAATAAACGTTTGCACGCATATAACGCTCTATGGCGGACCTGGAAATACCGAGACGCGCAAGCTCAATCTCAAAAAGATCTGTTCCTCCGTATGCTATTTCCATATCTGCCAATGCATTATTAATTGCATCAATATCGCTCTGATCGCTTATCGTAATTCCTGCTTCCGAA
>JAZTZF010000109.1:0-6503 GCA_045637325.1 Eubacteriales bacterium
CCCCGCAGGGCATATCGCGTGCGCAGCACATATCGAACGCCGAAGGCGTATATCGAAAATCCCGTTAGGGATTTATATCGCTGCATTGTGTCCTTTAGAACACAATGCTAAACAGGAAACTTTTTTGTTTTCTATTCGGTCTGTTCCGAAAACAGCTCGGCAACAAGCTTTTGCAGAAATTTGCCCGAAATATCGCGCACCATAAATTCCTCGCCGCTTTTTACATACGGCGCACGCACGGTAAAATCAAGCCTACCGTCGATGCCGTATCCAATATTGAGATCCCAAAGATTGCCGTCTGCAAGCAATTTTAGCATATATATCAAAAAGTCGGATTCGCTGAATTCGGGATCAATAGTGCGAAAGCTCTTGCGAATCGATGTAAGTTTTGCAATACCGTAAACCGACGAATCCGCCTTGCAGGAAACAGAAAAAACAAGCTCGCCGCCTATGTTTTTTGCATCTGCCGATACCTCGCCGTCGGTTGAACAATCAAGACAGAAGAGCATCATAAACGCCGCCATCAATACAAAATCCTTGTCCGAACCCTCGGTAATAAGCTCGTCCGACGACAGCGACAGCTTTATGCGCTCGGAATACCGAGGAGCAGCATTTGCCATCTCGCTCAACAGACTTTTAAGCAGAACCGCAGAATTGAAAAACGGCAGTCCGCGAAGCCCCGATTGACCTAATATAACCGTTTCGATTATCTCAGACATTCCCGATGCAAGTCTTTTGCCGCCTTTCGCAGGCTCGTTCTCGACCCGAGGGAGCTCTACGGTAGTATCGTAACCCGACATCTTTTTGTATTTATCCAAAACCTCGGCGTTCAGCTTGCCTTGGTAGGGCTGGAATATCACCAGACGGCAATTCACGCCGCAGACGATGTTGACCCGACATTCGGACTGATTCCCTTTTATTGATGTAATAAAGGTTTCGCAGGGGTTCATTGCCAACACCTTTTCGCCGTCGCCCTCGGGCAGATAGCGGTTTATTTTCGCGCCCTTGCGAAGAAAAGAGGCAAATTCTGCCGACTCGGTATTTCTGGCAATAACCTTTAGCTCCTTGTCCAGCAAAATTGCAGGAATTTCGAGCGTATTAAGTTTTTCGGAAAGTTCCTCGGGCAGGAGTTTGCCCGTTGTCCGTATATTGATAACCATATATTCTCTCCAAGAGATTTTTTAGTATATTCTAAGCACACATACCGACATATCATCGGCGGTTTCGGAATTTTTGCGCGCCTCGCGCAACAATTTTGCCGCAAGTGCACGCGCACTCGGCATGGGAGGGAGTCCGTTTTCGGGCAGAAGTGTATTCTTGTTGCCTGTCTGCAATATGCCGTCGCTCAGCATAACGATCATATCGCCCTTTTCTATCGCAAAGCTCTTTTTGTCGGCAATTACATTACGCATTATTCCTGCAGGCGGTGTGCGCGATTCCAAAATCATAGCTCTTCCCTTGCGGATAAGCATTGTCGGCGCGGCACCTGCCTTGATCAAGGTGGCGCGCGACAGTACGCGGTCTATTTCGAGCAGGTCCACCGTGGCAAAGACCTCCTCTTGTTTTTCCACAAGTGCCTTGTTAAGCAGTTTAAGTGCGCTTTCCTTTTCGGCGCCGACCGACAGCAGTTTTTCGAGCATTATTGCCGAGAGCTTGCTTGTAAGCGCGGCATCCCTGCCGCTTCCCATTCCGTCGGATACGAGGCAGTAAAAATAATTTTCGTCGCTTTCGAAAACGCTCACCGTGTCGCCGCAAACCGTTTCTCCCGTCTTCGCCTCGGATATTTTCGCGCATTCGATACGGAACGCAGGCACGCTGTGCATCCGCATAAGCGTATAATCGTCGTGCAGAACCATCTCGGGCGACGACATCGCGGTGCCGACAACCGATGCCGCCGCAGAGGCTATCTCGTTGGGGGAAACAGATATTTTTTCGGGCTTTACGCCGAAAACCGTTACCTCGCGCAGTCTTGCACCTTTAACGCGGACACCGTCGGATTCGATCCCGATATCGGCAAGCGTTTCTTTTATTTTTTTTGCAAGGATTTTATCGCTTTTTGCACAATCCTCCTGCTTTTTTGCCGCATCTATAAGTATCGACGAAAACGCCGAATACTCGTCCGCCATTTGCTTTAGTCCCTTTTCGCCCTCTTTTTCACGCGTGACGGGCATATTATTTACCGTGCGCGCCATGGCACAGGCGTTCGGACAGCAGGAGCTGATATATGTAGGTATGCGCGAATAGGTGATAACGCCGTTGCGCCTTATCTCGCTTGTAAAAAAGTTGGAAATTTCGCCCTTGTCAAGCTCGCATCCGTTGCAATGCGCGCACTGATTTTCTACCGCGCGGACGATGTTGCTGTTCAGATCGCTCACGCTCACCTCGCGCGTGCTGTCGGAAACGGTATAAAACAGCGAGGACAGCGAGGAAAATGCCGCCGCATAGCGCGAAATCCGTCTGTCGTGTGCGCGTTTTTCGGCAACCGCAACAGCGGTTCTGTATATAGGCAGTTTCTTGCGAAACGGAATGAACCCCAAATAGACCAAGGCAAGCATCGCCGTCGCAACGGCAACCCCCTCTACTCCCGACAGATAAAAATATCCGCTTACCGCAAGCATGTACGATAATATGAGCGCAAGCGGTTCTATCTCGGTAACCAGCAAGCCGTAGGTCATTCCCAACACGCCCAACGCTCCCGTCGCCGCACCGCCCGACACCAGTCCGCAAAGCACTCCGCACACTCCGCCGAACCCGAAGCCGCGTGTTCTTGCCGCACAAAGCGTAAAAACCGCGCCGAGTGCAAACGATACCGAAACACCTTTTACGGAAAACGGCAAAAAAAGCACCGTAAAGGCAAACGAAAAGGCTAGCAACGACATATCGTACCGTTTGGGGCGAAGCTCTTTTTTCTTGTCGAAATAGCCTGCAAACGCATAGGTGAATACGGGATATGCAATAACCGCCGCAAGCAATCTAAAAACATCGTCCATGCCGTTTACGCCTACGATTGCAATATACGCCGCGCGCAGTGAGCTCACCGACAGCGACATAAGCAATCGGGTATACAGATACACGCCGCCGTTTTTTTCCTTGGCGGAAAACACCATATATAAATACACGGCACAAAATGCGCCCAGCGGAATACAGGTGTCGAACAGCGTCGAGGCAAGAACACCCCAAAAAACGCTTTTACGCTTCTTTTTCGGCACGGCGCAAAGAAGCGCGCAACCAAACGGCATAACGCCGTAGACGATCGGTGCCGTGCCTAACAGAAATCCGACAACGGCAAAAATAATTTGGGTTTTGCGGGCGAAAGTCAAGACCTTTTTTCGTGTGAGTTCCATTTTTTCAACATTCCGTTCTTTTTTGTTTGGGAGTTTATTATATCCCCAAACATAAGCGCGATTTGTCGAAGCGGAACCGAGTTTTTTAGGTCTTTTTTTGTGTTTTCGTTAGCGTTTGGCAAAGAGCAACGAAAACAACGGAGGTATATCGAAACTATTCTTAATTTAACATATATTCGGGTTAGCCGTACACAAAAAAGTCGAGGCTGTCGCATTTTAATTTGCGGCAGCCTCTGAATTTTAGATATTATTAGGCTCCGTAAGTGCCCAAAACCATTCTCTTAACAAGCAGGTAGTCAACGCTGTCAACATTTTCGTTCTTATTAATGTCTGCGCGGTCAAACTGATCGCCGCTAAGGTCGTATGTACCCAAGCAGTAGCGTTTTACAAACAGGTAGTCGAGAGAGTCTACCTTGCCGTCAACGTTTACATCGCCGACGAGATAATCAACTGCTTCCTTAACGGTAGCTGCTGCACCGAGAGTTTCGTTTTCGAGATCAATTCTCGAAAGAGCGAGCTTATCGCCTGCCTTGAATGCGCTGAGTACAGCGGCATTTGCCTTACTGCCTGCTATGGGATCCAAAACATCGTCTTCCCATGCGCTTGCGCATACAAGGATCTCGTCCTTGGCAAGAGTAACGTCGCTGCCGGTCTTGGCAACGCTCTTTACGATATAGCAGTTCTGAGCGCTGTCCCATTTTGCAAGCAGGTTAACTGCGTTTGCATTGTTTGCCGAAGAAGCGGTGATCTTGCCGAAATCGGAAGTGAAGATAACGGTATTACCCGAGGTAACTTTGGTGTTGATGCCGTTAACATATACTTCGCCGGTTGCGCCGAGGGTTTCAGAAGCAACCTCAACCTCTTCCAACCAAACGTGGCCCTTTACAGCGACAACCTCAAACTTGACGTAACGCGCTTTTACAACGCTGTCTGTCTTTATTGTTGCGATATAATTGATCCAGTAGCCGTCTTCGTTTGTCTTGGTTTCGCTCTTTGTAGAACCGATTTGGGTAAAGGTCTTGTTATCGTCGGATACAGAAACCTTGATCTCTGCGATGCCGTGGATACCCCAATCGGTATTCATGCTGCTGTAAACACGGTATACATTGGAAGAAACGCTGGAGCCAAGGTCTACAACAACCTGCATCGAGCCGCCGGTGCTGTTCGTGTTCCAGCCTGCATAACCGGTAGAATCGCCGCGCTCGTTCTTTATACCGTCGGTAAGACGAATTCCGTCGTCATCCCATTTATCTCCGCGCGAAGGAGTTGTGGTAGTGTATTTCTTGCCCTTAGATGCGACTGTTTCTCTTAACGTGTTGTTGATAGCGTTCTGAAGCTTTGTTGCCATTGCTATCTTCTGCTCAAGAGTAGCAGATGCATTCTTCTGCAAAGCAACCGCCTCGTCATATACAGAGCGCAGTGTTGCGAGTGCAGAATCGGTATAATCGGAATAACGGGTCTCGCCTGCCGCTTCTATGGCATCATCAAGTGCCGATTTGTAGGTAAGAGTTATGGTAGTACCGCTCTTGTATACAACAGAAACAGAGGGAGTAGTGCAAATATAGCCGTTTATAGAGGGAGCCGCGATAGTGTCGCCGGTGTCCTTATAACCGCTGATAGTTACATTCTGGATAAGATTGCCCTTTTCGTCAACGCACTTAAGCGTCATCGAAACCTTTTCGGAAGGAGTGGTGAGCTGGATAATTCTGTCCTCGTTGTTCATTACCCAACCTGTAACGGTAGTACCGTCAACGGTAAAGGTAGCCTTTACTCTATCGTTTACCGAGGAAACCTCGCTAACCTCAAAAAGGGTAAATCTGGGCATGCTCGTGAGTCTTTCGGTGCCGGTTTCGGTAGCATAAACATATTTAAGCTTGCTTGCCATATAAATACCGGGGGAAACGGTTTCTCCGCTGTAATCAATAGCGGGAAGGCTGTTGTTCTTCTTATACGGAAGTACGCCGTAGCCGGAGATATTGTAGCTGTCGATAGGATAGCTCTTGAAATAGGTACCGCCGCCTGCAGCTTCCAGACCTGCGGCATCGGAGGTGTTACCCTCTACGGTATAAACGGTATTACCGTCGCTGTAAACAACGATACCGATATGGTCCTCGTCGTGCATTTCGCCTGCCCAGGTGAAGAATATAAGGTCACCGCTCTGGGGAATGTAATCTTCATTGTCGAAATAAGCGGAATATTCCCAATAACCGTATCTTCTGAGCTGAGCTGCCCACTGAACACAGCTTACTTCGCGCCAGATATAATCGGGATCGTCGGTGTGACGACGGGTCCAGTCGCTCATCGAGTTCTGGTCGGTACAGCCCGACTGAAGCAACGACCATGCAACGAAGGATGCGCACCACTCGTATGTCGAGCCGTAGCCTACGCCCCAGTCGCCCATGTTGTAGTTGAACTCGGTAAAGTTATTATTACCGGCAGTAAGACCGCTAAAGTCGTTGGCAGAGTTACTTTCCTTATAGCCGAGCTGAGAAAGTGCAACTGCAACTACATCGCGTCTTCCGTCGCCGGTAAGAGGAATACGCTGGAAATTGCGGTAATAAATGCTGTTTGCATACGATGAGGAAATAGAGTTACTTCCGGAAACATATGTAGCAGCAGATGCGGGAAGAACCGATTCGGGAATAATTGCAACTACGCTTGCCATAAGCATAACCAAGCAAAGTGCAACCGAAACGATTTTTTTGATGTAAGCATTCATAAAAAAACCTCTTCGAAAAAATTTTTAACAAATCTGCCTTTGTTTTCTTATAATATGATACCATACATCAAAATTGTTGTCAACGATTCTATTATTAATTTTTCCGAATATCGGCGTCTTCCCGATGGCTTAATTACTGTTCAACATCATATCTATATCGTCAATAATATCCTTGGCGTTCTCCAGCCCTACGGACAAACGCAAAAGCTTGTCGGTAATGCCTATTTTGTCGCGCATTTCCGCAGGAATCGACGCATGTGTTTGTGTCAGCGGATAGGTAATAAGACTGCGGAATCCGCCCAAGCTTTCGGCAAATTTTATTATCTTTCCACCCGAAATCAGCTTTTTCGCGGTGTTTGCGTCCCTAACCGTAAAAGAAACAACTCCGCCGTATCCGCTTGCCTGACTTTTTATCAGCTCATGCCCCGAATGTTCGGGCA
>JAZTZF010000110.1:0-5426 GCA_045637325.1 Eubacteriales bacterium
TGTCATTGTCCGTTTTTAACGGTGCGGTTCAATGTTCAATGTTCATTGCCCTTTTTCTGTTTTCTGCGGTTAACAAACCACCAAACTCCCCACCCAATGCCGCAGCTGAACAAAAGTGCCGCAGTGCATATGGCAAGGAAAAGAAAACCGACACTGTCCCATCCGTCAAAGACAAATGTCAAAACAGCAAATATAACAGTCAAATCCAAAAACAAATAGGTCGGAATCAGGCGAATAACCTGATTTTTGACTTTGAAACAAAGCAAAAGTTGAACCAAGAACACAACAACAAACATGATCAAAACGAAAACATCAGTCCTTATATCAAATGACCCGAAATGCAACATACACTTTCCCCTCTTGCAGATTCATATTTATCAAATACGGCAGAAGCCGAACTTGTGTTTACAGTTCAATATCTATCTCGTATTTGTCATCGATGAGCAGATAGTTGACTTTGTGTTTTTCGGCAAGCTGCAGAATTTGTGCATTATCTGCTAACACGCTTTCTAAAGTACAGTATTCGTCATCCAAACGGTTTTCGATTAGGTTTGCATATCTCTTTATATCGTCAAAGTGATTTTTTATGTATTTCTCGCTCATTACAAGGCAAACATATTTGATGTTGTCGAGATACTCTTTTGTAAAATCCTTTTGCCAATCAAACGGGATATAACACCCCTCTACGATGAGATTTTGATTATTTTCTATAGCCGTTTTTATCATTTCGCAAACTATCGGCCATAAATACGCCGTAAGGTCGGCATCGTCGCTCAGTGGGGTGAGCGAGGTGTTGCGGCTTCGGATCAAACCCATTTTGAGATGATCTATCGACAGATAGGGATATTTATATTTTTCGAGCAATTTCTGAGCAAGTGCGGTCTTGCCGGTATGCGATGCTCCGGTTATCAGGATAATCATGGTGAGATATCGTCTCCGTTAATTAGAATTCATGATTAAATAATACCATATAAAATTTGTTTTTTCAATCCATTCGGTCATAAGAGTAATAATCGTTTGTTCTGTTCGGTGATTTTCGGAATTATTATAGCAATTACTATTGAAAAAGGCGATTCTATGTGTTAGAATAGATTATATGTTGGCATTATTTTGATGAAAATTTGTAGTATTTATGCCATATATAACAAACATAACGCTTTTGGGTTTCCCAAAGCAATAAAACGGAGGCTATTATGAAAAAGCAAGCGATTGTTTCACTTGTTCTCGCGTTAATATTTTTGTTCTCTGCGTTCGGTGTACAGGCAGAAACCGATACCGACCGTATGTACGGTGATATTGACGGCGATAACGTAATAGGTGTTTTTGACTATATTCTGGTTAAAAGACACTGTTTGGGCACATTTAAAATGGGCAAGCTCCAGTCACTTTCTGCAGACGTCAACGAGGACGACGGCATAGACGCACTCGACTATTTGATGCTGAAAAGACACTGCCTCAGAGACTTCGAGGTTAAGGGCGCGATCGTAGTTGCACAGCTCGTTGCCGACTCTCAGGACGCAGCAGTCATGAAAGCTAATACAACCGAGCTTCAAAGCTGTGTTGACAGAGCAAATGCCAACGGCGGCGGTACCGTTTATCTCCCTGCCGGCAATTTCTACTTCTCTTATCAGCGCCTTAACGACCGCGAATACAACGAATTTGTTTGTATGCCCAAGGATAACGTAACCGTTATCGGCGAGGGCAGAGATACCGTTCTTTACCCCGTGGGAAGAACCCAGCGCGGATTAGACATGTTCTATTTTAACGAATACGCTGACAGCGATTTTACAAATCCGCAGTATCTTATCAATGCAGACTTCCGTGATTTTGATATCGACGGTATCAACGCAGTCACCGCCAGCTATACCTCTGCGGGTAAAGGCTTTATGATCAATCTCTTCAGAGACTGCGATTATGATAATATAGTCGTCAGAAATACCGACGGTACCGGATTCGGTATAGACTGCCCGATCAACTGCACCATTACCAACTGCGAAGCGTATAATTGCGGCAAAGCGGCAACCACAAACAGCGTTGGCGCATCGGGCTTCGGTATCGGTACCGGCTACAGCGAAGACGAATCCATGATCATCGACAACTGCTACGCCGAAGGTAACATGAAATTCGGTTTCTTCTTCGAGCACCAAGGCAGATTTAATTCTATTGAGAAGCCTAACAAGTACCTCGCCAGCAAGGCAGAAGGATATATTGTATCTAACTGTACCGCCAAGAACAACTTTATTGATTTTGGCGGCGAACTCGCTCACGACGTAACCTACAAGAGCTGTACCGTTCCTGCAGATACCACAAGCTCCTCTCCCATAAGCTTCCGCAACCACTCTGTACGTTGCTATGTAGAGGATATGGATGTAAAAGCAAGATTTACTGACGTTGCTGACCCGAGCTTGGAGTATTACGATGCAGTTTACTGGGCTGTAAACGCAGGCATTACCAACGGCAATACACCTACCACGTTCGGCACGTCCAGCCCTTGCACAATAGCACACGCTATAACGTTCCTTTTCCGCCTTGCAGGTTATCCCAACGATTTGGTGCTTACCGGCGTTAAAGAAGCTACTTTCTACGAAGATTCGTTAAAGTGGGCTATCCGCATGGGCATGGTAACCGAATCTACCGATGTGACACAGAACTGCACCACCAATGATCTCTGTAAATTCATGTGGATTTATGTAGGTCAACCCTATGCAAGCGGCAGTTACGTTCAGCACGTCAACTGGGCTATAAAAGAAGGCATTGTTCCCGGTTATCCTTGGGGTAACGTAACAAGAGTTGATCTTGCAACAATGTTCTACTCTTATTTTGGTAGATAAAACACAACAAAACAAACACGTATGATTAAAAAACTATGCTTCCCGAAACCAATCGGGAAGCATAGTTTTTTTATATTGTTATTCCAAACAGTGCATTAAGCCATGCGAGCGAGCATTTCCTGAGTAACCTCGGTGGAAAGCTTTCCGTTTGCAAGGTAAGACTCCAGTTCCTCGCATACGTGCTGGCCGATCTTCTTCAGACCGTTGTTTGCAAGACCTGCAAGGTGAGGTGTCATGATGCAGTTTTTGAGAGTGCGGAGAGGATTGTCTGCTGCAGGGGGTTCGGGATCGGTAACGTCGAGGCATGCGTATTTAAGGTTGCCTGCCTTCATGTGCTCGTAAAGTGCGGTTTCGTCGATAATGGTGCCGCGCGCGGTGTTTATAAGTACCGCATCCTTTTTCATCAACTTAAGTGTGTCTGCGTTGAACATATGATATGTTTCGGGGATCTGAGGTGCGTGGATCGAAATGATATCGCTCTCTTTCAAAATATCCTCGAATTCCGCCTTGCGTACACCCATTTCGGCAGCGCGTTCTTCGGTAAGGAAGGGATCGTAAAGCATAATATCAACATCGAAAGCCTGCATAAGCTCTATATAGTGTCTGCCAGCCCAGCCGCCGCCGATAACGCCGATGGTAAGGTCATATAGTTCGCGGATGTTTTCCTTGCCTTCTGCCCAGCCGCCGTTATGTATATTTTCGTTATGAGCAAAGAAGTTTTTGGATGCAGCAATGGTAAAACCGAGTGCTGTTTCCGAAACACCCATACTCAAAACGTTTGCGCTTGCGGAAACGCGCACGCCCTTTGCCCAAAGCTCGTCGCTTACAACAGGCTTTACACTGCCTGCCGCATGAAGAAGAAGTTTGAGATTGGGACAAAGCTCAAGATGCTTTTCGTCGATAGGATTGTTGCCCCAAGAGGTGACTACAACGTCGGCATCCTTAATAACCGAAGCTACAGAGTCGAAATCGGTACCGCCCTCATTAATAACGACCTCGCCGCTGTTTTCAAGACGTTTGAGGCATTTTTCGTTAAAAACCATGTTGCGTGTGCCGGGGTTTAACAAAAGTGCGATTTTCATGTTGTTTTTCCTTTCTTATTGAAAAAGTTCCATATATTTATTCTTGCAGAACAATTTTGCGCCTACTTTATAATCCGATTCGTCTATTACGAAGCAACCGTTTTTCTCGGGTTTATAATCCAACCCCTCGGGAAGCATTTCGCAAAGCGAATCCCAGTTTTTATAGTTCTGGTTGCCGTTAATTTCTATACAACCGCAGGTCATGCCTCTGAGTGCGCCTATGCGAGCAGCAAACTGCTTGTTCCATTCCGCCAACAGCGGAACCACCGTCAGATCGGCGCAAAGGCACTGTCCGTTTGCCTTGTGTATAGCCGCCGCCATATCGAAGGAGATCGACATGGTCTTTGCAATGGGCTTCAACGCCACGGCTTTATAGCCGAGCGAAAGCCTTTTTTCTACGTCGGCAAGCGAGTGAGCCGACTCGTCGGCGTTGATGGTTACGGGAAGATCGCCCACGTAAATCTCGTTTTCGGGTGCAAAAGGTTCCTCGATAAGCTCGATATTGCCAAGTGCGCCTATCTTGTCGGCATGGTCGAGAAGCGCATTAAGACGGCTGAGATCGTCATAACGTCCGTTTGCGTCCAAATAATAGCGTATTTTACCGTCTTTCGAGAGCGGGGTGGTATAATTTTTTGCAATATTATGTATTTCCGAAAGCCTTGCCTTATCCCAATCGAGCATCGACTGCATATCCGCCTCTTTTGTGAGGTTTTCGCCGCATGCCTTGCCGATCTTTATCTTTAGCAGACCGGTACCGGAATCAAGGAGTTTTTTCAACCCGTCGCCGTCAACCGCATAGCTGACAAGCGGAATATGCGCCAAACGGTCGTGACGGTAAGAAAGCGCCGCCTTTGCATGGTCGGGTATAATCTTATCGAAATCGTCAATGCCGTTTTCCAAGGCATAAACAGACCAGAGTGCATAATCAAGACCGACAAGCGAGTTTAGCACGAAAGTCTCGGCAACATCCCTGCCGCAGATCTTGTCGGCATATTTTTTCAGCTCCGGCAAAATCGAGCGAATGAGCGAATCGGGTGTTACAAAGGTTTCGCCCTTTATCATATCAAGAGCATATGCGGTAACGTCGCGCATGAGCGCGCTCGATTCCTCGGGTGCATGCTCGGCAAATACGTTTGCATCCGACCAGAGAACCGAAATCGTACCCGGTGCGGCGGCAGCAAAATTATCGCTTTCTATTTTCACTACCGTCTGCCAAAGCTCGGTAAGGTATTTGCCCTTGAACCCGAACGGAGCAAGTAACGGTTCACGCACGAAGCGTATATCGGTATTGCGTATTCTGATATTCTTCATTTCTTCAAATACTCCTCAATAATCTTACGCGCACCATCCGAAACGGCACCGGCAAGCGGTTTATTATACTTTATAAGCTCGCGCACATAGGTAGAGCTTATATGGTCCAAGCCGCTTTCGGCAGGAAACACGATAGTTTCGGGCGCGCCGAGATTTTTGTTTATTATAAACAGACTGCGCTCATAGTCAAACTCGCCGCCGG
>JAZTZF010000111.1:0-16432 GCA_045637325.1 Eubacteriales bacterium
GTAGAAAGCGTGCCCAGCTCAACGATCTCGAACTCTGCACCTGTGTGCATCATCCTTACCTTGTCGCCCAAACGCATTCTTCCGTTTACAACACGGATATAAACCACAACACCCTTGTATGAGTCGTAGTAACTGTCAAAAACCAACGCCTCCAACGGGTTTTCACGGTCGCCCTTGGGGGAGGGAATGTTCTTAACTATCTGCTCCAGCACGTCTTTTATGCCGATGCCCATTTTTGCGCTTATGCAGGGTGCTTCGTCGGCAGGGATGCCGATAATATCCTCTATCTCGCGCTTTGCCATTTCGGGGTCTGCGCTCGGAAGGTCGATCTTGTTGATAACCGGAAGAATTTCAAGATCGTGATCGACGGCAAGATAAGCATTGGCAAGTGTTTGCGCCTGAATTCCCTGTGTAGAATCCACAATAAGCACTGCCCCCTCGCAAGCCGCAAGCGAACGCGAAACCTCGTACCCAAAGTCAACGTGCCCCGGAGTGTCTATCAGATTCAAGGCGTACTCTATTCCGTCGTCAGCCTTGTAGTTAAAACGCACTGCACGCGCCTTAATGGTAATGCCGCGCTCGCGTTCAAGCTCCATGTTATCAAGCATTTGCTCGTCCATATCGCGCTTTTCGACGGCGCCCGTGTATTCAAGAAGCCTGTCCGCCAAGGTGCTCTTTCCGTGGTCGATGTGTGCGATAATCGAAAAATTTCGTATTTTTTCTATTTCGGTCATTTTTATATCCTAACCTGTTCTGAAATAAGTGTATCGGAAAAATAAATAACTTTTATCAAGAAATGCCCGTTTCCGATTAAAGAAGCGGGCATTTACTATTATTCGCGTTAAAATATTCAGTTCTTTTTCGAGCCGAGATTATAAAGCGCGTTCCAGATCACACCCGACATAAATACCGAGGAGAAAAGGCCTGCAACGACACCTACGATAAGGGGGAACGCGAAATCCTGAATAGCATCAACACCGAGGATATAGATCATACCGATAGTGAAAAGGGTGGTGATAGTGGTATTGACGCTTCTGCCGAACGTCTCGTGGATACTTTTGTTAACTGTATCCGAGAAAGGAGCGTTAGCCACAGCCTTTGCTTTGTTTTCACGGATGCGGTCAAATACAACGATTGTTGCGTTTATCGAGTAACCGAGAATGGTAAGCAAAGCAGCAATGATGTTAGAGTTTATAGGAATTTGGAAGAGCGAATAAACCGCAAACATCACAAACAAGTCGTGGCAAAGACAAACAACTGCCGCAACACCCGATTTCCATTCGAATCTTATCCAAATATAGATAAGCATCAAAGCGACCGCAACAGCAACCGCGATAATAGCCTTTTGAGTCAAGCTGTTACCGATAGTAGGCTGAATAGTAGTGATCTGAATTTTGTTTGCATCCGCATCAGGGAATTCATTGAGCAATGCGTCCTGCAATGCAAGCGTCTGGTCGTTATCAAGTGCCGCAGTACCGGTACGAATAATCGCCATGTTTGCATTGTCGGTAGACTGAGTAGTAGAAGAAACGTAATCTTTTCCGAGTTTTTCGTGGTTGCGGATGATATCGTTGATCTTATCGCAAACATCACCTGTAACTTCGGTTCCAAGGTCGATTCTTATCTCGGTACCGCCGGAGAAGTCTATGTCGATATTAAAACCTAATGCAATAAAGGAAACAATACCCACAAGAAGGATAGCGGCAACAATGGCAAGCGTTACTTTTTGGTTTTTAATAAAGTGAAATTTGCTCATTATTTAGCCCTCCTTCCCAAGGATCTGTAGCTCGAAGGTTTTGTTATGCCCATACCTACGCCGAGATACAGCAATGCTCTTGTAATAAGAAGTGCGGTGAAGAGCGAGATAACAATACCGATAAACAATGTGGTTGCAAAGCCCTTTATGGTACCCGAACCGAGGAAGTAAAGAACCGCACATGCGATGATGGTGGTAACGTTAGAGTCCAAAATCGCGGCGAAAGCTCTGTTAAAGCCGCCCTTAATAGCCGCCTTTGCGCTCTTGCCAAGGTCGATTTCCTCTTTCATTCTTTCGAATATTACAACGTTTGCGTCAACCGCCATACCGATAGAAAGGAATATACCTGCAATACCGGCAAGTGTGAGGTTTGCCTGAGTGAAAATAAGAACCAAACCGAATATGCCTATATAAGCAACAAGTGCAATAGAAGCCATAACGCCGGGCACCTTGTAATAGATGCACATAAAGATCAGTACGAGCGCAACGCCGATAGCGCCTGCGAGAAGCGAGGTGGAAAGCGAATTTTCACCAAGCGTAGCACCGACGGTTCTCTGTTCAACGGGGATAAGCTCGTATCTAAAAGCACCTGCGTTAATGTTGTTGGCAAGCGCCTGAGCATCTTCATCGGTAAAGCTACCGCTGATTATAGCCTGTCCGTCGGTGATTGCCTCGTTAACGGTAGGCTGGCTTATAAGCACGTCATCAATATAAATGCCGATGTAATCTTTTGTAGCGGCGGCAGCAGTAGTCGCAGTTGCGAACTTCTTTGCACCCTCGTCGGTAAGCGAAAGCGAAACGCAAACTTCAGAAACGCCCTGTTCGTTGGGAAGCCAAGCTCTGTAAGCGCTTTCAACGTGTTCGCCCTCTAATACGACCTTGCCGGAAGAATCCTTAAACTGAAGCTTAGCGGTCTGCATAAAGCTGTTGATCGCTTCGTTAGGATCGTCTACGTCGGGGATTTCGATAGTTATCATATCGTCACCCGTCAAATAACAAAGAGCCTCGGTCAATCCCTGACCGTCAAGCCTGTCTCTCATAACGGTAGCAACCGAGTCCATGCCCGAATTAAGGGCATCACCGGTATCATCTGTCTGTGCTTGGAATGTAACGATCGAACCACCTGCCAAATCAAGACCGAGACGGATAGTGCCGTCCTCGAATATACCTTGCAGGCGCGTTTCGTCGTTGATGTAAACGCCGCAAACCGTCACCGAGCAAACAAGCACGATGGCGAGAAGCAACAATACAAAACGAGAAATACTCGCAACGCGTGAGTAATTCATCTGCCTAATACCTCCGGAAAATTTCGTTGATTTTCTAACATTTCAATTATACATATATCGGCACAATAAGTCAAGTGTTATTTAATAAATAAACCTCAATGCCTTTTGTTTGATTTCGATAACAGCGCGGTCAGCTACGCCACCGTTTTCGCCATCAAGCGACCATCCGCTCGAATGCTCGGTTTTTATTACCGCATGTTTCACTTTTTTTCTTATAAAATTATCGGAATCAACTCGGCTGACGATAAGATCGTTAACTAACGCGGTACCGTCTTTTATCCCTTCGGGTGCTTTTATCATTGTCAGCTCAAAATAACCGTCGTCAAAACTGATCTCGTTTTTCGGCAACCATACCAGTCCGCCGGCGCGTCTGGTGTTCGAAACCGCGGCAAACAGAAATTCGCCTTCTATACTTTCGCCGTCTGCCTCGATTTCAAAAAACATTTTTCTTGTGTCTTTCAGCGAAATAAGCCCCTGCCAAAGATATGCGCTGTATCCGAATGCGTTTTTCATCTGTTGCGACGTATTATAAGAAGCGTCGCTGAACATACCGGTGCAGGCGATATAAACAAAATACTTATCTCCAAACGAGCCGATATCAATAGCTCGCGGTTGGGTTTTCGCTATTTTTGCACATGCAGTCTGAATATTCTTCGGCAACCCCAGCGAAGCCGCAAAATCGTTGGTAGAGCCGAGAGGGATATACCCCAAGGGCAGATCGGTTTCGCTTTTCAAAATTCCGCTTACGGCATTGTTTAACGTGCCGTCACCGCCGATAGCTACCGCAAGGTCATAATCCTTAGCCTCATTAATTATAGTCGCTTCGGTTTTTCTGCCCGATTCGGTAGGCAAAACCGTTACTCTATATCCGAATTTGCTGAAAATATCTATGGCATCAAACAAAATTCGCTTTCCGCGACCTTTTCCGGCAACCGGATTGACTATCAATAAAAGCTTTTTATCTTTGCTTACTGAGTTCATCACCTGTAAAAACACCTCTTTCGGTGATAATTCCGGTTATAAGCTCGCTCGGCGTAACGTCAAAAGCGGGGTTATATACGGATGCGTTTTTGTGTGTCATCGGCTTGATATAGTGCATCGAGGTAACTTCGCTTGCATCGCGCTGTTCAATTACGATATCTTTTCCGTATTTGCAATCAAAATCAATCGTCGAAAACGGTGCACAAACGTAAAAGGGTATGCCATAATACTTTGCAATTATTGCTACTCCCGAGGTGCCGATCTTGTTTGCGGCATCGCCGTTTGCCGCCACTCTGTCCGCACCTACAAACACGGCGTCAATTTTACCTTGGGACATAAGCGAGGATACCATGTTGTCGCATTGCAAAGTAACATCTATTCCGTTTTCGGCAAGCTCATAAGCCGTCAACCTCGCGCCCTGTAATAACGGACGGGTCTCGTCGGCGTATACGTGAACCTTTTTGCCGTTTTCGGCGGCAAGATATATCGGCGCCAGTGCCGTGCCGTAACGTACCGCTGCCAACGCACCTGCGTTGCAATGGGTAAGTATGTTTGCGCCGTCGGGTATCAGCTTTTCGCCGTATTCTCCGATTTTTCTGCAGGTCTCTATATCCTCGTTATAGATCGCTTTTGCCTCTTCTTTCAAGGCTTTTTTTATCTGTTCCACACCGTTTCCAACGTTGCGGTTGGCACAGTCGATCATTCTTTTTACTGCCCAAGAAAGATTAACAGCCGTGGGACGTGAGCTGTTGACGATCTCTGCGCTCTTTGTAAAGGAGTATAAGAAACCGCTTTCGTTTTCGTCCTCGAACTTTGCTGCCGCTGCATAAAGGCCGATAGCGGCACCCACGCCTATTGCAGGTGCACCTCGGATTGATAGACGTTTTATTATCTCGTAAAGATCAAAAACGTTGTCACATGAACAAATTTTTAGTTCCTGAGGTAATTTGGTCTGGTCTATATACTTCAAAAGGTCTTTTTCTTCGTCAAGCCATACTGTGTCTTTCATAACACCATACTCCGAATTAGATATTATAAAAGATTATACCATATTTTTGAATTTATTGCAATAACAATTAAATTGTGTTATAACTATATACGATAAAAGTTGAAATTACAAAAGGACGTGTTTATAAGATGCCCCGATTTATATTCGGCAAACCCAAAAGTTCAAAAGTAAAACTCAAAAAGAATATGCTTTCCAAACTATCCGCATACACACAGAACACTAAAAACGACGACGGATACGTTTACGTAAACGCAAATAATCCTCCTTTCGTTCTCGGCGGACTTATAGATCCCAAGGATAACGGTAATGAGTATTATCGCCTCGATGCATCAAAAAAGTCGAAATATTCCGATGCCAACAGATCTCTTGCTAACTGCACGTCCGGCGGAAGTATACGTTTTATAACCGACGCGGATACTATCTCGCTTCACGTAACTCTGCGTAACGCCATAACGGGAATGCATCATTTCTGCGATAGAGGCGTTTTCGGTATCGATGCTTATGTCGGAACCGGTACGAACAGACACTATGTCGGCAAGATGATGCAAACCTTTGCCGATTCTCCGTCTTTCAATTCTGGAATTATAAATCTACCCGAGGGGATAAACGAAGTGCAGATAAACCTGCCGCTGTATTCGGGGATAGAAAAACTGGAAATAGGTTTTCCCGAGGATGCAAAAATAGGCAACCCCACACCCCGTACCGTCGGCGCGATCGCCTTTTACGGCTCGTCTATCACACAAGGCGGATGTGTTTCGCGTCCTGCAAACGGCTATGCAAATATCATATGCCGTGCACTCGACGCCGATTGTGTAAACTACGGTTTTTCGGGCAGTGCCATGGGTGAGATTGCGGTTGCAGAGCATATTGCAACACGCGATTTAGCATGCTTCGTTATGGATTATGATTATAATTCTCCTACGCCCGAGCATCTCGAATCAACGCACGAACCCTTTTTCAAAACCATCCGCGAAAAAAGGCCCGAACTTCCGGTTGTGTTCGTTACGCACCCCTTCTATTCCGATGCGACAGCTAATGATAAAAAACGTATCGAAATAGTACGCAAAACATACGAAAATGCCAAGAACAGCGGCGATAAAAACGTTTATTTCGTGGACAGCAGCGATTACTTCACAAAAGAAATGCGCGACTTGTATGCCGTGGATAATCTTCACCCCAACGATCTCGGTCAATTTTCTATGGCAGAAACCATCTTTCCTGCCGTGAAAAAGGCTGTCAAAAACACAAAATAAAGGAGCAAAACCATGATAAGAGCAACCGTTTGGAACGAGTACTATCACGAGAAAAACAAAGAAGAAGTTGCAAAAATCTATCCCAACGGCATGCATGCCGTGATTGCAGATTTCCTGAAGAGCGATGATATACAGGTGCGTGTTGCCACATTAGAAGACCCCGAATGCGGACTCACTCAGGAGGTGTTGGATAATACCGACGTGCTTTTGTGGTGGGGTCACCAAAAACATCCTGCTGTTCCCGATGAGATAGTCGAGCGTGTAAAAGCATCTGTTCTTAAAGGAATGGGCTTGATTTGCCTGCATTCGGCACACCATTCCAAGATATTCAAATCGCTTATGGGCACCACCTGTAATTTGGGTTGGCGTCAGGAAGGCGATATGGAACGCATCTGGAACATCAACCCCTCGCACCCGATAGCACAAGGTATCGGCAGATATTTCGAACTTCCTCACGTCGAAACTTATGCCGAACCGTTTGGTATTCCAGAACCCGACGAGGTTGTGTTTGTCGGCTGGTACGAGGGAGGGGAAGTGTTCCGCAGCGGCGTTACCTTCCGCCGCGGCAACGGCAAAATATTCTATTTCCAACCCGGTCACGAATCCTATCCCATCTTTTACGATGAAAACGTACAAACGGTAATACGCAACGCCGTCCGCTGGGCAACACCCACCCTGCGCGAAACGCAACTGCTTTGCCCTCATATAACAAAGGTTCATAATGTAGAATAGGCAAGAATCTGAAAATCTTGTGTTCTCAACCGATAACGCAAAAAAGACGACTCGATCGAGTCGTCTTTTTCTTTAGGAAGTATAATCTTATTTAAGGGTGATCTTTGCACCAGCTTCTTCGAGCTGAGCCTTGAGAGATTCTGCTTCTTCCTTAGAAACGCCGGTCTTAACCATCTTAGGAGCGTTAACAACGATATCCTTAGCTTCGCCGAGACCGAGGCCGGTGATTTCCTTAACAGCCTTAATAACCTTGAGCTTAGCAGCTTCGTCGAAAGAGGTGAGCTCTACGTCGAATTCGGTCTTTTCTTCTTCTGCGGGAGCAGCAGCAACAGCAACGCCTGCAACAGCTACGGGAGCAGCAGAAACACCGTATTTTTCTTCGAGTGCGCTAACGAGATCTTTAAGTTCAAGAATAGAAAGAGAGTCTACAAGTTCAAGAATCTGATTGATTTTTTCCATTGTGATATAATCCTCCGTATAATAGTGTTTTTTTAGAATTAAGAAATTTTTGTGCCGAAATTATTCAGCAGCAGCTTCTGTAGCTTCGCCGCCTTCTGCTTTGTCGATAATCGCCTGAATAGCATAAGCGAAACCGTAAAGACCGGATTGGAGCGAGCCCATAAGTCTGCCGATAAGGACTTCTTTGGAAGGAGTATCGGCAAGTTCCTTCACACCGTTTTCGTCGAGAAGTTCGCCGTCAACAAAACCGGCTTTCAAAATGAAGTTTTCGTGATCCTTAGCAAAGTTAGCAAGAATCTTTGCAGGAGCGATGGGATCATCTGCACAAGTAGCGAGAGCGGTCATGCCGGTGAGCTGATCCTTAAGACCTTCAAAACCGATAATGTCGCAAGCCTTGGAAGTAAGAGTATTCTTAACAACCGTGTATTCGACACCTGCAGCGCGCAATTCGCTTCTGAGCTTGGTATCGTCGGTAACGTTAATACCTTGGTAGTTAACGATAACGCCGCCCTTAGCATTTTTCATTCTGTCAGCGAGTTCAGCAACTAACTGTTTCTTTTGCTCGAGAATGTTTGCGTTAGCCAAATCATATACCTCCTAATTTATTTGCACGAAAAAATGCTCCTTCGGCAAACCGCAAAGGAGCATAGAAAAAGCATATATAAATAAACTCTTTCGACCCCTCGGCAGGTGACCGTATTCGGTGCATTATGCTTTCGCGCCTACTGTCTTTGGAAATCTGACTTGGTTATGATACCACAACCATTTGGCTTTGTCAAGAGTTTTTTTGCTATTTTTTTATTCTATATGTACTGAATATATAATAAACGGAGCTTTATTTTAAAAACATAGTTTTTCATCGAGAGCGAAGCGACGAAAAAAGAGAACGCGGATTTTTCCGCGTTCTCAAAAACTTTAATGTTTTTACTCGCAAAAGCAAAGCAATTAAGCGTCGATCTTTGCAGAGTTGATCTTAAGGCCGGGGCCCATAGTCGAAGCGATAACGCAGGACTTGATATACTGACCTTTAGCGGCAGCGGGCTTAGCCTTGATGATAGCACCCAAAAGGGTATTGAAGTTTTCGGTCAGCTTTTCAGCACCGAAACTTATCTTACCGATGGGGCAGTGGATGATGTTGGTTTTGTCAAGTCTGTACTCGATCTTACCTGCTTTTGCTTCGGTAACAGCCTTAGCAACGTCAGGAGTAACGGTACCTGCCTTGGGGTTAGGCATCAAGCCCTTAGGACCGAGAACCTTACCAAGACGGCCAACAAGACCCATCATGTCGGGAGAAGTAATGAGCACGTCCAAATCGAACCAGTTTTCGCTCTGGATCTTCTGGATGTATTCTTCTGCACCTACATAGTCTGCACCTGCAGCGGTAGCGGCATCAGCCTTGTCGCCCTTCGCGATAACGAGGGTACGAACGGTCTTACCGGTACCGTTGGGGAGAACGATTGCGCCTCTAACCTGCTGGTCAGCGTGACGGGAGTCAACGCCCAAACGAACGTGAACTTCTACAGTTTCGTCAAACTTTGCTTTGGAAAGCTCGCAAACCAAACCGAGAGCTTCGGCACTGTCATAGAGCTTTGCCTTGTCGATAGCAGCAACAGCTGCGTTATAATTCTTACCTCTTTTCATCTTGAAACCCCTCCTTAGTCAACGACTACAACGCCCATACTGCGCGCGGTACCGGCAACCATGCTCATAGCGGCTTCGATGCTGGCAGCGTTAAGGTCGGGCATCTTGGTTTCGGCGATCTTTCTTACCTGTTCCTTGGTGATCTGAGCCACCTTGTTGGACTGGGGAACCCCGGAACCCTTTTCGATACCGCAAGCCTTCTTTATAAGAACGGCTGCGGGGGGAGTCTTCGTGATGAAGCTGAAGGTTCTGTCAGCGTAAACGGTAATAACAACGGGGATAATAAGACCGATGTCATTCTTGGTACGCTCGTTGAATTCCTTCGTAAACATAGGTATAGCTACGCCGTACTGACCGAGAGCCGGACCTATAGGCGGCTGGGGAGTAGCTTTACCTGCGGGGATCTGAAGCTTGATATAGCCAATAACTTTCTTTGCCATACTAAATAAGCACCTCCATGTGGTAATTAGATTTCGGGATCATGTCCCTCCCACGTTTGTCCGCTTAAACAAGCGGTTTTGCGCCGCTTCGATTGGCAATTATCAAAGAAGCGCGGTTTTAATTATTGTTCTAATGCAACAACCTGGTTAGTGTTAAGCTCAACCTTGGTTTCACGGCCGAAGAGGGAAGCGGAAACCGTAACCGTCTTCAAATCGGGCGAAATTTCTTCCACCAAACCAATGAATCCCGACAAGGGACCGTCTGTAATGCGAACGTTGTCGCCGACAGCGAACTTAATCTCGATAGTTTTGATCTCAACACCCATTCTTTCGACTTCCTCGTCCGTAAGAGGAACGGGACGCGATCCGGGACCGACAAATCCGGTAACTCCGGTGGTGTTGCGGATGATGTGCCAGGTTTCGTCGTTCATCACCATCTTAACCAAAACATAGCTGGGGAACAGTTTTCTTTCGATTTCCTTTTCGCCCTTTTCGGTGGTCTCGACGACCTTCTCGACAGGCACGTTTACCGCGAGAATCAGGTTTTCAAGACCGCGGTTTTCCACGATTTTTTCGATGTTCGTGGCAACTTTGTTTTCATAGCCCGAATAGGTATGAACAACATACCAAAGCGGCGTGCTTTCCTGTGGTAAACCCATAATAAACCGTTCCTTTATTAATTAAAAATTTCTGCGATTTTCTTAACGGTGTAAGTGAATCCAAGGTCTAAAAGACCGATCGCTACAGCCGCAACGATGAGGAATACAAGCACTATACCTGTAGCTTTTGCGGTGTCCTTGGGAGAACTCCACGAAACCTTTTTGATTTCGCTCCAGTATTCCTTGAAAAATTTCTTGAGTCTTTGACCGATAGCTGTATTTGTCTTGGTAAGAATCCATATAACAGCTATAAGTACTACGACAACGATAAGAGTAATTACTCTCGCCCAAGGGAAGTTGCTTATCTCTTCTCCGGTTCCTTCGCTTTCGGGAAGTTCGGGAACGATGGTAGAACTTTCGGTTACAGCCTCAGAAGAAGCAGCCTCGCTCGAAGCCTCAACGGAAGCTTCACTCGAAGCATCTTCGGAAGAAGTCTCGCTCGCTGCATCGGAAGCATCAGCAGAAGCATCTGCGGAAACTTCGCTCGATTCAACCGAGGAATCATCCTGTCCGTCTTCGGCAAGAACAGCAAACGAAAGCGACATCGCAACGATGAGCGCAAGCATAAGGGCAAGCGATTTAATAATGTTTTTCATTCTCAAAACGCCCTCCTTATTTGCTTTCCTTGTGAAGAGTGTGCTTGCGGCAGAAACGGCAATACTTGTTCATCTCAAGACGATCGGGGGTATTGCTCTTATTCTTTGCCGTGTCATAGTTTCTTTGCTTGCATTCGCTGCAAACGAGAGTTACTTTGACTCTTTTTTCTTTACCCGCCATATTTTTCGGCACCTCCATATTAATGTTACCTCCCTCTGTGACGCAAGAGCCTGTCCGTCATCCTCGGGCGGAAATCGAATAACCCGAATGCATAACAAAAAGACCTCGAACAACAGAGGTGATGCCATTTTATCACAATTCGCCCCTTGTGTCAAGACCTTTTTTGCTTTTTTATATCTGTATTATGGGTATAAAAATACGATTTTAGAATCAAAAATACCAAACCCAACCGAAAATAGGTTTTTCGGTAGAAAAAACGACTAATCCTCCAACATCGCAACACGCTTATCGTGTCTGCCGCCCTCGTATTCGGTGGTTAGGAAGATATTTGCCAGTTCTACGGCTTTGTCCGAGTCGATAACGCGTCCGCCGAGGCAAAGCACGTTTGAATTGTTGTGTCTTCTTGTCATTTCAGCAGAGAATGCATCGGAAAGCACCGCCGCACGGATCCCCTTGACCTTCTTTGCGGCAATAGACATGCCGATGCCGGTACCGCAGCAGAGAATACCCTTTTCGCATCTGCCCTCGGTGATCTCCTTGCAAAGTGCCTTTGCATAAACGGGATAATCCACCGAGTCTGTGGTGTTGGTACCCAGATCAATGTATTCGATACCTTTGTTCTTCAAATCCTCAATAATTGCGTTCTTGATATCAAGTCCGCCGTGATCGCATGCGAGAGCTATCATTTCTGTTCTTCCTTTCTTTTTTCGCGTTCTGCTTTTTCTCTTTCGGCTTGCGGCATTCTCAAATAAACGGGTTGTAATTCCTTCGGAGTGACCGCCTCGCCGTTAATAAACTTTTCGTATCCGCAAAGCGCAACCGACAAAGCGTTCTGGTCTGCGCTTATATAAGAAGCGGGGAATATGTTTTCTTTACCGTTGCACATCGAAATGAACTTTTCCATTCCGTCGCCGCAAACGGTGACCTCGGGCAGATTCTCAAGCTGTGTCAAAATCTCGTCAAAAGCCAATGCGGCATCCTCGGTAATGCGCTTTCCGTCTTTGAAAATCGCGGTGTAGAACTGGTCGCGCCGCGCGTCCATAACGGGGCAGACGTATCCTCTCCCGACGTTTCTTGCCATTGCCTCGATTGCCGAAACCGCAACACAAGGCTTGTTTTCGGCAAACGCCAACCCTTTTACCGTCGATGCGCCTATGCGCACCCCTGTAAAGGACCCCGGACCGGCACTTACCGCAAAAAGGTCGATATCCTTAATGTCCGCGCCGTATTGCCTTAGCGCGTTTTCCAAAAGCGGAAGCAGTATTTCGCTGTGTGTCAGCTTGTTTTTTACGGTGAAAAGAGCAAACGTGCCCAATTTACCGTCGTTTATCTCTGCAACCGCCGCGCTGGCGGTAACAGCGGTGCTGTCAAGTGCGGCTATCAGCATAGCGTGAACCTCCTCTTGTTGTCACCTGCGTGTTCTATTTTCAATTTCAAGGCATTTTCGGGGATAGCATCCTCGAACAGTTCGCTCCACTCGGTAACCGTTATGCCGCCCTGTTCTATGTAGTCGTAAAATCCCGTAGAATAAAGGTCGTCTTCGTCTGTTAAACGGTATAGATCAAAGTGGAATATGTCAATTCCGTTTCCGCGGTATTCGTTAACGATAGCGAAGGTAGGGGAGTGCACAAGCTCCAGACATTCGGGACAAATTGCCTTGACCAATCCTCGTACAAACGCCGTTTTGCCTGCGCCCATTCCGCCGTAAAGCGCCAAAAAACCGCCGTTTTTCAGCCTTTCCGCTATCTTTGCGGCGATCGCTTCGGTCTCCGCAAGACTTTCTGATGTAAAAATTTCCATATATTTCCCTCGAAGGTTTACATAATGTTATTGATTAACATTCTGCACCGATGCATTTAATAATAATTTTTCTTTCGGGCGGGGGCACCTCACCTATGGTGACCGCCTTAAACAGGTATTCCATACCGATTTGGGCGCGTTCGAGATTTTTTGCCTGAAGCGTTGCCAATGCTTCGCCCTCTTCGATCCTGTCACCGATGCGCTTGTTCAAAATAATTCCTGCCGTGTGATCTATTGCCGCGCCCATAACCTCGCGTCCTGCACCGAGTACCGACGCCGCTTTTCCCACCTGCATTGCATCAATGCGTGTTATATAACCGCTTTTTTCGGCAACCAATATAGCGGTAACGTTGCTTTCCTCAAACAAACTGGTGTCATAAATATATTTCCTGTCGCCGCCCAATCGCTCTACCAGATCTGCGAGCTTTTCCAAGGCACTGCCGTTGTAGATCGTTTCTTCGGCAAGCGCAACACAGGTTTGGTAATCTGCCGCGTTGGCGGTATAAAGCATGTTTGCGGCAACCGTAATGCAAAGCTCGGTCAATTGTTCGTCGCCTCTGCCCTCAAGCACGCGGATGGCTTCTATCAGTTCTACGCTGTTGCCGACGGCACTTCCCAAAGGCATGGACATGTCGGTAATAAGCGCAACCGTCTTGCGGTTTTCGCGCGCGCCGATTCTAACCATAAGCCTTGCCAGCTCTTCTGCATCGCGTACCGTTTTACAAAAAGCGCCGCTGCCGCATTTTACGTCCAAAACAATACATTCATTGCCCGATGCGAGCTTTTTGCTCATAACGCTTGCTGCAATAAGCGGTATGCAGTTGTCGGTGCCCGTCACGTCGCGCAATGCCGATATTTTTCCGTCTGCAGGCGCCAAACGCTTGCTCTGTCCTGCAATGCAGAACCCAAGATCGGCAACTATCTTTTCGAACTCTTCTGCCGAGATCTCGGTGTTTACACCTGCGCAAGACTCAAGCTTATCCAATGTTCCGCCGGTAAATCCAAGCCCTCTGCCTGCCATCTTCGGAACGTATATACCCTTGTTCACCGCCGCAACGATAGGACCGACAATAAGCGATACCTTGTCGCCCACGCCGCCGGTACTGTGCTTATCGACCTTCTTGCCTTTTACCGAAGAAAGCTCGTTCGTTTCGCCGCTGTCGGCCATGCACTCGGTAAGGGTAATGGTTTCCTCTTCGGTCATTCCCTTGAACCATATCGCCATCAAAAGCGCGGAGATCTGATAGTCGGGAATCGAACCGTCGGTCACACCTTTAACGAAAAAGGCTATTTCCTCTTCGCTAAGCTCGCGTCCGTCCTGCTTTTTGGTGATAACATCATGCATTTTCAACATAGCTGTTGCGGCCTCCTTTTTATATCATCGGCAAACCCTTTTCCGTAGAAATCGTTCCCGATCAAGAAGTTATCGCAAATGGTTTTTGCAATACAGGTGAATCCGTCAAACCCACCCATGTTTTTGCTTTCGCAACCTAAAGAGTATGCCAGTATCGGAGTATTTTCGCGTGTGTGATCGGTGCCCTTAAATCCCGGATCGCAACCGTGGTCTGCGGTTATTATCAAAAGATCGGTCGGGCGCATATTATCCAAGAATAACCCCAGCGTTTTGTCAAATCGCTCCAACGCTCCGGCATAGCCTTTAATGTCGTTCCGGTGTCCGTACGTCGAGTCAAACTCGACAAGATTCACAAAACACAATCCCTTAAAATCACAATTCAACTTTTCCAAAAGCAGATTTTCGCCCTCTTGATTGTTCTTGGTTGGGTTGCTTTCGGTAATTCCGCGTCCTGCGAAAATATCATTTATTTTGCCTATAGATATCACGTCGTATCCGCCCGATTTGAGCTTATCGGTCATTGTTTCTCCGCTCGGCTCGAGCGAATAATCATGCCTGTTGCCCGTGCGGTAATAGCCTCCGCTTTCGCCGAGGAATGGGCGTGCAATAACCCTTCCGACTGCGTGCTCGCCCGTAAGTATCGACCTTGCACTTTCGCAAAGCTCATAAAGCTCGGGCAGGGGAATAACCTCTTCGTGCGCCGCGATCTGAAAAACGCTGTCGGCAGAGGTATAAACGATAGGCTTGCCTGTGCGTACGTGCTCGTCGCCGTAGTCTTTTATTACCTCGGTGCCCGAATAGGGCAGGTTGCATAGGATCTCAACACCGTTTTCACTGCAAAAACGGTCGATTATTTCATTTGGGAATCCGTTTGGATAGGTAGGCAACGGACGGTTGGAAATAAGACCTGCGATCTCCCAGTGGCCGACTGTGGTATCCTTGCCTCTGCTTTTTTCTTCGGCGTAACCGTACAGCCCGATAGGCTTTTCGGCCTTGAACTCGGTCAGCTCGGCTCGCTCGATGTTAAATAAACCTAATTTCGTAAGATTCGGAAGGTTTGGCGTTGCGCTCATTACGCTTTTCAAGGTATGCGCGCCCTGATCACCGAAATCGCATGCGTCTTCCGCGTGCCCGATTCCCAGACTGTCCAAAACGATCAAAAAAACTCTTTCAAACATATATAAACACCCTCCGATTTCATAGTATTATATTTATTCATTATCATTATACCAAATACTTGCGCTTTAGTCAACAAATAATAAAACAAAAAAGACGGTGCAAACACACCGTCTTTTCGTATCTTTTTTAATAGATGATGCTTAGTCCTCTACAACATCAAGCGCATCTTTTCTCGAAAGATTCAATCTGCCCTTTTCGTCTATTTCGGAAACGATGACTTTAATGGTGTCACCGATCGAAACCACATCCTCAACCTTAGCTACACGCTTTTTGTCGAGCTGAGAAATATGAACCAAGCCTTCCTTGCCGGGAGCAATTTCTACAAATGCACCGAAAGTCATAATTCTTGTAACGGTACCGTAGAAGATTTCGCCGGGTTCGGGATCTTTCGCAATAGCTTCTACTATCTTCAAAGCCTTGTATGCGTTATCCTTGTTAACAGCGGCAATAAATACGCTGCCGTCGTCTTCGATATCGATCTTACAATCGGTGTCGGCACAGATCTTCTGGATAACCTTACCGCCCGAACCAATAACCTCGCGGATCTTGTCGGGATCGATCTTGGTGGATATCATCTTGGGCGCATACTTCGAAACATCATCTCTCGGCTCTGCGATACACTTGGTAATAACCTCGTCGAGAATATAATTTCTACCCTCGTGTGTGGTAACGAGAGCCTGCTTGATGATCTCGGGAGTAAGACCGTCTATCTTAAGGTCCATCTGAATGGAGGTGATACCCTTTTTAGTTCCGGCAACCTTGAAGTCCATGTCGCCGAAGAAGTCCTCAAGCCCCTGAATGTCGATCATGGTATCCCAGCTGTCGCCCTCGGTGATAAGACCGCAGGAAATACCTGCAACGGGAGCCTTAATGGGAACACCTGCGTCCATAAGCGCAAGGGTGGAACCGCAAACGGAACCCTGAGAGGTGGAGCCGTTGGAGGAGAGAACCTCGGAAACAAGGCGCAGGGTGTAGGGGAACTCATCGAGAGAGGGGATCACGGGGAGAAGAGCGCGCTCTGCAAGGGCACCGTGACCGATCTCGCGGCGGCCGGGGCCGCGGCTGGGACGGGTCTCACCCACCGAGAAGGAGGGGAAGTTGTAGTG
>JAZTZF010000112.1:0-3703 GCA_045637325.1 Eubacteriales bacterium
CCCTGCCGAGGTCAACAGTACCGCCGCATCCTCTGCCGAAATGCAGCAGGTGAGGAGTTAAATAATAAAAGAAGAAGCTGTCATTTAGCATTGTGTTCTAAAGGACACAATGCAGCGATATAAATCCCTAACGGGATTTTCGATATACGCCTTCGGCGTTCGATATGTGCTGCGCACGCGATATGCCCTGCGGGGGGTAAAGGGATTTATATCATATCGAATTTACCGTTAGGTAAATATATCGATTTTTCCGTCAGGAAAAAATATCGCATTGCGGAGCAATATATCGACAAAAAACAACTACCCGAAGAAGAGAAGCAAAAACTCTTTTTCGGGTAGTTTTGTCTTATTCGGTTACAAGCAGGGAATTTGTGTGCCAAATTCCGTTTCAATTAAAGATAACTGTCCTTAGCAACCCTACTCGTTTGTCAGGAAACTTTTTCTTTCATAGAGTTCTTGGATTATAAAAGGTTGTTCAGGAGATCGCCCTCGTAAAACTCGAGCTCACCCTTGTCGCAAAGTGCGGCGAGCTTGGGGTTAATGGGCAGTTTGGCAACCTTTTCTATGCCGTGTGCGGATGCAACCGAATCCACCTTGCTCTCGCCGTAAATATAATGCTTCTTGTTGCAATCGGGACATTCGAAATACGAGAAGTTTTCCACTATTCCGAGTATGGGAATGTTCATAAGCTCTGCCATTCTCACCGCCTTGCCGACTATCATCGAAACAAGGTCCTGCGGACTGGTAACGATAATCATTCCGTCAACGGGGAGCGATTGGAATACGGTCAGCGGAACATCGCCGGTTCCGGGAGGCATATCGATAAACATAACATCGTTTTCGCCCCAGTTGACATCGGTCCAGAACTGTTTTACACAGCCTGCTATTATCGGACCGCGCCATGCAACGGGGTCAGATTCGTTGGGGAGAAGCAGGTTAAGCGACATCACCTTGATGCCGGTTTTGCTTACGGGGGGCACCATTGCCTCGCCGTCGCTCACAACGCCGCCGTTAACGCCGAATATTCTGGGGATAGACGGACCTGTGATATCGGCATCGAGAATGCAGGTTCTAAGACCTTTTCTCTGTGCGTTGGTTGCAAGGAGCGAGGTGACAAGCGATTTGCCTACGCCGCCCTTTCCACTTACTACGGCAATAACCTTGCCTATTTTACTGCCGTCACGCAGTTTTTCTATCATGCTTTCTTTTTCGTTTTTGCGGCTCGAGCAGTTTGCACTGCAGCTCGAGCAATCGTGTGTACATTCGCCCATTTTTCCACCTCATGTGTATTCTTTATATATTATAGTCTGCTCGTTTGGTCAGATTCCATACCCGTGCCGTCAAAATCTTAAGCCCATTTGCCGTCTTTGAATATCGGCGTTGCGACACCGTCTTTGTAACCGGTAATGCAAAGGTCGGAAGAGCCTATCATAAAATCGACATGTATCATCGAATCGTTAACGCCGAGCGCGTAAAGTTGGTCGAGTGTCATGTTCTCGAACCCCTTGACACAGCCGGTGTATCCTGCGCCGAGCGCAACATGGCAGGATGCGTTTTCGTCGAACAGCGTGTTGTAGTACAACAGACCGCTCTCGCAAATTGCAGAATCCTTGGGCACCAACGCAAGCTCGCCGAGCATCGCACTGCCCTCATCGGAGGAAATAAGCTTGCCGAGCGCTTCCTCGCCCTTTTCGGCATGCCACGAAACCGCCTTGCCGTTTTCGAAATCTATATAAAAGTTCTCGATAAGCGTACCTCTTGCCGAAAGCGGCATGCTCGACACCAGTCTGCCGCTGCATTTGCCCTTTTTCGGGGTGGTAAATATCTCTTCGGTGGGCATGTTGGGATTGTAAAATACGCCCGAAAGAGTATTTTCACCGCCGCCGCACCATACGCTTTCTTTCATAAGCTCACACTTAAAATCAGTGCCGTTGGAGGAGGTATAGTGCAGATAATCAAAGTTCATGCCGTTGAGCCAATCGCATTTTGCTTTGAATTCCTCGTTCTTCTTGTCCCACGCCGCGATAGCATCGTTATCTTCGGTACAAAGCACCGTCGAAAGTATTGCCTGCCAGAGCTTTTCAATCGCAACGCATGCGCGTTCCTTCGGGAACATCTTTTTCGCCCACGCCTTGCCGGGGACAGCACAAACAAGCCATTGGTGTTTGTTGTCCATTGCGTCGCGGTAGGGTTTTAGCTTCTTCGATGCGGCGATGCTTGCGCGAGCGAGCTTTTCCTGATTGACCGATGCAAGACCGTCGGGGTCTTCGCAGATAACGTGAATGGTTGCAGGCAGTATTTCGGCAGTATATTTTGCCTTTTCCACCTGCCAATCGGGAATATCGCAAAGCGATTTTATAGTGCGGTGGCGGTATGCAAGCTTGGTAAGCTGTGTCATCGACCAATCCACCTGAACCTTGCCTGCGCCTGCGCGGTAGCCTTCCTCGGCAAGCAACGCAACAAAATCTGCCGCCTCAACGTCGGCGGATATATTTAACTGCTGACCTTTTTGGATGTTAACGCCCTGCTTTATAAGCAGTTGTGCGTACTTTCTTTTAAGGCTTTTTTTCATTTCTATTTCCTTTCGAAAAAAGCTATGGAGTTGCCGACAAACGACAACTCCTCGCATTGATTATTTCTTCATCTTTGCTTCGCTGACATGCTTGTTATCTTTCGAATCTTTAACCTCTTTGGTTTCGGGTTCGTTTGCCTTCTCGATAATCGAGTGAACCGCCCATTTCTGGATCTGGATCTTGGTTCTGTCACCGCTGGATTCTACAAGAAGCATATCGTCTTTTACCTTAACGACCATTGCAACAATACCGCCTGTGGTGACTATAACGTCGCCGCGCTCGATAGAGTTGCGCATGTCTGCAGTTTCTTTTTCCTGCTTTTTCTGAGGACGGTAAATAAAGAAGTAGAACACGAGCGCGAGCATACCGAGCGGAAGCAAGAGGGTAAGAAGCGAACCGCCTTGTGCGGCAGGTGCCGCTGCCTCGTCGAGCAACATTAGGTTAGTGAAATTCATTTTAAATTACCTTCGTTATATTTAATTCTTTTTACTTTTGTGCAATACAGTGTTTTCTCGTCGATCTCGAACACCGCACCGCGCAGAGTGACGTTTTCTTTTGCAGGGATACCCTTCATGCGGATATTTTTTGTAAAGCGCGATATCGCCGTTTCGTAGCTGACGCCGATTATCGATTCCTCGCTGCCGCACATGCCTATATCGCTTATATAACCGCTGCCGCAAGGGGTAAGCCTTTCGTCGGCGGTCTGGATATGGGTATGCGTGCCGTAAACGACCTGCAGTCTGCCGTCAAAAACATGCATGAACGCAAGCTTTTCGCTCGTTGCCTCTGCGTGAAAATCGCATATGGCGATATCGTACCTGCCTTTTAGCTTCTCGAGCAGACGCTCAACGGCAACAAACGGCGAATCGACAGGGTCCATAAACACCTGTCCGCACACCGATATAACCAATGCGCGCAACCCGTTTTTGATAGGTATTATGCAATACCCTTCGCCCGGCGAATCGGGCGGGAAGTTAAGCGGCCGCAAGACCGTTTCTTCTTCCTCCAAAAGGTCGAATATCGCATATCTGCGGAAAGAATGGTTGCCGCCGGTAAGCACGTCGGCGCCGCCTTCGAACAGGAGCGAGGCATCGTTCCTGTCAAGCCCGCTGCCGTCGTGGGGGTTTTCG
>JAZTZF010000113.1:0-4079 GCA_045637325.1 Eubacteriales bacterium
GAAAAACGACGGCGCGCTGGGAGTAAAATTCAACACAAAAGGCGATGCCGAGCTTACCGTTACGGTGCGCACCCCCGGTCTTTTCTCGGTATACAACGCGCTTGTAACCGCGTTCGTTTCTCACCTTATGGGGATGTCGGATGAGGCTATCGAGAACGGGCTTGCCAAAGCTTTTGTAAAAGGAAGAGTAGAGCTTGTTCCCGTTTCAAAAGATTTTACGGTTATAATCGACTATGCTCACAACGAGGTAAGCACGCGGAGTGTGCTTAACACGCTTCTCGAGTACAAGCCGAGCCGCCTTATCTGTCTTTTCGGCGGCGGCGGAAACCGCTCGAAGCTTCGCAGATACGATATGGGCGAGGTTACGGGCGAGCTTGCCGATCTGTGTGTTATCACCAGCGATAACCCGCGCGACGAGGATCTGCACGAAATAAACAACGATATTAAGATAGGTCTTGCGAAAAGCAACGGAAAATATATAGAGATAGATGACCGCAGAGAGGCTATAAGGTACTGCATAAAGAACGCTCAAAAGGGCGATATGATAGTGCTTCTCGGCAAAGGACATCAGACCTACGAGGAGATCCGCGGCGTGAAATATCATTTCGACGAGCGCGAGGTAATAGCAGAGATCAGAGCCGAGCTTGGGCTCGAATAATACAACAAAAAAACTCACCGCTTGCCTAATGCAGATAATGCTGTTTGGCAGGAGTGAGTTTTTGTTTTTATTAGATTTTATTTTGAAAAGAAGTTGAATTTCGATTTGATCTTATCGAAAAATTCCTTTGCCTGTTCTTCGGAAATATCAATGCCCTTTTCTTTTGCGAGAGCAAGGATATCGTCGATGCTCTTTATGGATTTTGCTTTTTCGAGTAATTCAGAAAAGAATTCGTTCATGATGTTTTCTCCTTGAAAAATATTTGTGTACTAATTATAGCACAACAGAATCAAAATCGCAATATTTATTTGTGGTACTTTTTGCCGTTGTTGATCGCGTTTGCTCTGTACACCTGCTCGGCAAGCATCACACGCGCAAGCATGTGGGGGAAGGTCATTTTCGACATCGAGAACCGCATGTCGCACTCGCGCTTTAGAGTTTCGTCAAGCCCAAAGCTCGAGCCGATAATAAAGCAGAGCGGGCGTGATTCCCGCGCGAGGATATCGGCAAGCTCGGTGCTCGAGTATTGCTTGCCCTCGATGCAAAGCGCGATCTTGTATGCCTGTTTGGGGATCGCGGCGCGGATAGCGATAGCCTCTTTTTCCAGCGCGCGCAATATCAGTTTTTCGGAATCCTCGCCAAACGAGGATTCTTCTTTTATACACACGGTTTTGTAATCGCAAAAAGGCTTTAGCCTCCGTATATATTCGTTCTCCGCCTCGCGGAAATAGCCTTCCTTAAAATCGCCTACATGGATAACCGTAACCGAGTTCATCGCTTGCACCTCTTTTTCTTGCGCACCGAGAACCCAAAATCACCGATCTTCCGCCCGAGCGCAAAATAATCACCGTGTGCATACGCCAAAAGATCGGCTTTTTCGAGCATCAATCTTCCGTTTTCGTCTATTATCGTTTCTTCTGCGCCGACAGCCACTATATCGGCAATAAACATATCGTGCGAGCCGAGAGGTATCTTCCTGTCCACTTTGCATTCCAGCGTAAGCGGACATTCTGCCACGCTCGGACAGGAAACGGCAAACGAGTCTGCTTTTGTCAGTTTTGTGTGTGCAAATTTGTCGAAATCTCTGCCCGACCTAACTCCGCACCAATCCACCGCCCTTGCCATTGCGGCGGTGGGTAGATTAACGCAAAATTCCTGCGATTCTTCTATCAAGCGGTAGGAATGGCGCTCCGGCCGTACCGAAATATACAGTTTTGGCGGTTGCGTGCAGACAATACCTGCCCATGCGACGGTTATAAGGTTTGCACGATCGCCCTCGCCGCAGGAAACAAGCACCGCAGGCACGGGGGAGAGCAATGCTCCGCCTTTCCATTTTGTTTTAGCCATTTTTCAGTATCTCCGTAACTATTTCATACGCCATGCGCAAGCCTGCCGTTGCAGGAACAAAACATGCACTCGACGGTGTCGCACGACCCGTAATACTGTTGCGCCCCTCGACACATTCGCTCGGCGCTTCGGTTGAACAAACTACCGTCAGCGCCTCTATTCCTCGCGCTCTCAGTTCTTTTCGCATTACGCGCGCAAGCGGATCGCCCGAGGTTTTGTAGATATCGGTAACGGTAATTCCTGCAGGATTTAGGCGGTTTCCCGTGCCCATAGAGGAGATTATCGGGATAGCTTTTTCATTTGCCTGCTTTATCAGCAATAGCTTTGAGGTAACCGTGTCTATACAATCGGCAATGTAGTCGTATTTTGTCAGATCTATCTCTTCTGCGGTATCGGCAGAATAAAAAAGATTTTTGGATACCACATTGCAATCGGGGTTGATGTCGCGCAGTCTTTCGGCGCAGATGTGTGCTTTTTCGGCTCCGACCGTAGAAGAAAGCGCAATTATCTGGCGGTTGCGGTTGGTTTCGGAAATAGTATCGCCGTCTATGACGGTAATATTGCCGACACCGCCTACACCAAACACTATCACGCTTGCGTTATTCAGTTTTTGTAGTCCGTCTTCTCCGATAAGCGGAAGAGAACGCTCTGTTAAACTCATATAAAACTCATTTCTCGAACGGATTGACTGCATCAACCACGGCGGAATAGTATTTTTCGTAGGTGACAAACCCCGGTGCACTGCCCGACGGTTTTTTAAGGTTGCGAACCCGTGTGTAATCGACCTCAACATTGCGGCTGCCGCGTTTTTCGCTGTAAAACGCCGCGATCATTGCCGCCTCTGTATAGTCACGGTCGGTCGGTTCGTCGCTTCCGTTTGGGGTAAGGATAACATGCGAGCCGTGAAATCCTTTTATATGGAACCAAATCTCGTTTCTGTCTGCACCGCCCGTAAGCGCATCGTTTTGGCGGTTATTGCGCCCAACGCGCAAAATAAGTCCGTCGCTTGTTGTAAAAGCAAGCGGCTTTGCGGCAGGCGTTTTTTTCTTTTTGCCGTTGGGCAGATTCTTGTCGGACAGATATCCGCCTTCTGCCAGCTCGGTTTTTATTTCGGCAAGCTCATTTGGGCTGCCTGCTCGTTCGATAAACCCAAGAACCCCCTGCAGATAATTACATTCCGCTTCGGTCTTTTTTATCTGCTCGGCAAGCATTACCGATGCTCGCTTCATTTTTGAATATTTTTTATAGTATTTCTGCGCATTTTTAGATGGTGATAACGCCGTGTCAAGCGCAACGGTTATCTCCATGCCCGATTCATAGTCCATACCCGTTACAGAATCATCGCCCTGACGGATACGGTAAATGTTGCCCGTGATAACATCGCCCTTTATGCGCACAGATTCCATAGCCGCGCAGTCGTCGAGCTCGTTTTTAAGCAGAACGAGCTTCTTTTGTGCGCGCGAGAGGTTGCTGTTAACGATTCTGACCATCTCGCGCGAGTATCTTCCGATATTAACAGCCTCTTCCTTCCGCCCGAAATAATCGGTAAGCAGGGCAGAAAAGCTGTCGTATTTTCGCATGTCATAACCCGCGCCGTATTGGGCGAGGGGAAGATATGAATATTCGATACCGTTGTTATTCTCGTCAAAAACTGCGTTCGGGACAAAATCCGCCGTATAAAATCGCGTTATCAGCTTGCGAAACTCGACAAGCAATTTCTCCGCGTTGTGCTCGTTTATTTGAACATCGGCATCGCCAAGCGCGGTGTATGCAACCTCTCTTGCCACCACGGGCGAAAATCCGAGAAAATTGCGCAACAGAAAATCGCTTGCCGCAATACCGGATTTTTCTCTGCACAACGCCAGAAAATCGTCGTCACTAACCGAAAATGCCGAAAATTTATCCTGCTTCGGAGGCTATTCGTAGGGGAGCCCTGCCATTATCCGTCTTACGCCTCCGGTAATATCCGAAACCGAAGATGCCGAGAGAATTTTGTTATTATAGTCGGTGAGAATAATGTTCGAGTACTTGCCCATCATTTCGGCATAAATGAATTTGCGCTTGATATATCCCA
>JAZTZF010000114.1:0-15903 GCA_045637325.1 Eubacteriales bacterium
GTGGTAACAACGTCTGCATAAGGAACGGGGCTGGGGTGCTGTCCTGCGGCAACAAGACCTGCAATGTGCGCCATATCTACCATAAGAATTGCGCCTACCTTGTCAGCGATCTCGCGGCAACGCTTAAAATCAATAACTCTGGGATAAGCACTTGCGCCGACAACGATCATCTTAGGCTGGCATTGGACGGCAATCGCTTCCATTTTGTCGTAGTCGATTCTGTGAGTAACCGAATCTACACCGTAGGGAACAACGTTAAAATACTTGCCCGAAATATTAACGGGCGAACCGTGAGAGAGGTGACCGCCGTGAGCAAGATTCATGCCCATTACGGTATCGCCGGGCTGAAGGAAGGCAAAGAAAACCGCAAGATTTGCGCTCGCGCCGCAGTGCGGCTGAACGTTGGCGTGTTCTGCTCCGAAAAGCTTTTTTGCTCGTTCAATTGCAATGGTCTCTACCTTGTCAACTTCTTCGCATCCGCCGTAATATCTGCGTCCGGGGTAACCCTCGGCATATTTGTTTGTAAGAATAGTGCCTGCGGCAGCAAGCACGCCCTCGCTAACGATATTTTCGCTTGCGATAAGCTCTATGTTGCGTTTTTGACGCTTGAGTTCAAGATCAACCGCATTGGCAAGTTCGGGGTCTACTTTGTACAGATATTCGATGTTTTTCATTTTCTTTACCTCTAAAAAGCGATAGTATTTATAGATGCTCGGCATCGAATTTATAGGTATACCCGCCGACATCAAAATTTACAATATATTGTATCAAATTTTTATCTGCTCGTCAAGTATATTTATTTTTTTTGACAATTAGTTTATATTATGATATAATCAGTTAAATATATATTATATAATATATAATTCGGAGCGTAAAAAATGTTTGAAAAATCGATTCCCGATCTCTCAATAGATTTTGTTTTGAAACTGTTCGGGACGTTGGACGGCAATATCGAAAATATCGAAAACGCTTTTTCGGTATCTGTTGTTGCGCGTGAGGGTGTTATCAAGATCAGTGGCGATAGCTCTACCGACGTCAATATGGCGGCATCCTGCATCGAACAGCTCGAGCGTGTAAGCCGTCTGTCAGAAAGCATAGACGAAAACACCATAAACTATGTTATCACCATGGTCCGCGAGGAAAAAGAAAGCGAGCTCGGCGCGATCTATAACGATTGTATATGCCTCACCAACAAGGGCAAACCCATCAAGGCAAAAACAGTCGGTCAACAAAAGTACGTCGATGCAATAAATGCAAACACCATTGTTTTCGGTGTCGGTCCCGCAGGTACGGGCAAAACCTTTTTGGCTGTTGCCATGGCAGTAAACGCACTTAAGAAAAAACAGGTGTCAAAAATTGTTCTCACTCGCCCTGCCGTAGAAGCAGGCGAAAAACTCGGTTTTCTGCCGGGCGACCTTCAAAGCAAGATCGATCCCTATCTGCGTCCCCTTTATGATGCATTGGGCGAGATGCTCGGTAACGAGAGTTTTAGGAACTGCGGCGAAAAAGGCATAATAGAAATTGTTCCGCTTGCCTATATGCGTGGCAGAACGCTTGACGATGCCTTTATTATCCTCGACGAAGCGCAGAACACCACCCCCGAACAAATGAAAATGTTTCTCACTCGTCTTGGCAATAACAGCAAAGCAATAATAACCGGCGATATTACGCAGGTTGACCTGCCGTATCTTAGAAAAAGCGGTCTGATAGACGCACTGGAAATATTGGACGATATCAAGGGTATAAGTATTTTCCGCTTCAGCCACAAGGATGTTGTCCGCCACCCGTTGGTACAAAAGATAATCCTTGCATACGAGAAACGCAACAGAGAGCAACCCAACAGGCGCGAAAACGATCAACCTCGCAGGGAGGCATTCAGAAGGAGACCGAAAGAATGATAAAAATATATTTCGATGTTCTTACCGAACCGATACCGAAATTATACGAAACGCTCATGAAGCGTGTAATAAGAAAAACGGTAAGCAGTGAATATCCCAATCACCGTTTCGAAGTAAACGTAACGATATGCGATGATCAAGAAATAAGAGCAATCAACAAAGAACATCGCGGTATCGACCGCACTACCGACGTGCTGTCATTCCCGTTCCTCGATTTTGATACACCCGACACGCTGACACTTCTCGGGGATATAATTATCTCGCGCGATACGGCGTACAGACAGGCAGAAGAATACGGTCACTCGCCCAAACGCGAATTCTGCTTTTTGGCGGCGCACTCTGCACTCCACCTGTTAGGTTACGATCACGAAACCGAACCTGATAGGGAAGTTATGGAGCGCAGACAGCGCGAGATTTTAGACGAACTTGGCATAAAGAGGTAATTATGACAAAAACTGCATTTATAATGATAGCCGGCAAACCTAACGTCGGCAAAAGCACGTTGCTCAATACACTTCTCGGTGAGAAGATCGCAATAGTTTCGCGCAAACCCCAAACCACGCGCAACCGCATTACCGGTGTTTTGACAAAGGGTGAGAACCAGTATGTTTTCACCGATACTCCCGGTCTGCATAAACCCAAGACACTGTTGGGCGAATACATGATGAAGGCGGTCGGCAACGTTGCCGACTCGTCGGATATAGTTCTTTTCGTTGTCGAGGCAGGCACCGAGCTTAATCCCAACGAAAGAGCGGCGCTTGAAAAGTACAATGCCTCGGGCTTGGACGTTATACTTGTTATAAACAAGACCGACCGTGCAAATAAAGCAAAATTGGCAGAACAGATAATGGAACTTTCAAGCCGTTATTCTTTTAATGCCGTCATTCCTGTTTCTGCGCTTTCGGGTGACGGCGTACAGTATATTCTTGATGAACTTGACCCTTTGTTGGTGGAGAGTATACATTTCTTCCCCGAGGATTATATAACCGACCAACCCGAGCGCAAGATATTTGCCGAGCTTATAAGAGAAAAGGTGTTGCGCCTTTTGGATGATGAGATCCCTCACGGCGTTGCCGTTTCTGTAGAGGATTTTTCGGAAAAGAAGGGGCTTATATCCGTCCGTGCCGAGATATACTGCGAGCGCGAGTCGCACAAACGCATAATCATCGGCAAAAACGGCGCAATGCTCAAGAAAATAGGTTCTTATGCACGCGAGGATGCCGAGGCACTTTTCGGCACCAAAGTATACCTTGATCTTTGGGTAAAGGTGAAAGAGAATTGGCGCGACCGTTCTTCGCTTCTTTCGGATTTCGGATTCAAGGACGAATTGCAATAATGCGCCATAAGTTAAAAGGGATCGTCATCCGCGAGACCCCAAAAGGTGAAACAAGTAAATTACTCACCGTACTTACTTCAACCCACGGTGTAATAACCGTAAACGCAAAAGGCGTTCGCAAGATATCCTCTGCCTATCTAAAATCGGCACAGCTGTTTGCTCTGTCGGATATGCTTCTTTACGAAAAAAACGGTTTTTACACGCTTACCGAGGCATCTCTTATTGCCGATTTTTATTCACTGCGCGAGGATATAAAGAACTATTCTCTCGCATGCTATTTTTGCGAGGCGGCAGCCGAGTTTGCAATCCCCGGAGAGGAGTCTGCAAATATATTGCGGCTGTTGTTGAATTCGCTTTATGCATTAGAGAAGGGCGTCGCACCACGAGTACAGATCAAATCGGCATTTGAACTTCGGCTTTGTGCCGAATGCGGCTATCTCCCCGAAACCGATGTGTGCTATGATTGCGGTAATGAATTAAAAGGTCAAAATCTGTTGTTCAATATCAACGGCGGAGTATCCTTTTGTTATAACTGCGCGTCGGAGGGCAACGATTATACACCGGTCACATCATCTGCAGGTTTGGCAATAGCGCATATTACAGAGAGCGATATAAGCCGATTTTTGTCCTTCCGAATAAGCGATGCCGATCAGCTGCTCCTTTCCAAGGTGGCCGAGCGTTTTATGCTTTCGCGCGCCGAGAGGGGCTTCAAAACATTAACGTTTTATAAACATTGCGAAGAACTGCCATGAAAGGTTTACCTATGAAAGGCTTTACAAAAGCAAGAACCGTATTGGAATACGACAAAATAATAGATCAGGTTGCCTCTTTTGCCGTTACCGATACGGCAAAGGACGGAATATTGTCAACCATCCCTGCGACAGATTCTGTTGTTATTAAGAGATTGCTTGACGAAACCGAACAAGCACTCGAATTGCTTGTATTAAAAGGCTCTCCTACGTTTTCTGCGCCCGAGGGCGTTGTAGATTCGGCAGACAGGGCAGAAAAGGGTGCAATGCTCACCCTGCACGAGCTGTTGAATATAGCATCTATGCTTCGTGCTGTAAGCTATGTAAAAAAATATCCCGAGGGCAAGGAGCTTCCTGCTCTTTATCCCTATTTTTCTGCATTGACCGAGGTTCGTCAGCTTGCTGAGGAGATCGGCATGAAGATCATCGGCGAGGATATGATAGCCGACGACGCATCGAGCGAGCTTTACCGCATACGCCGCGATATCCGCCGTGCCGAAGAAAGCGTGCGCGAGATTTTGGCAAATATCACGCTGGGCGAAAATGCAAAATACCTGCGCGATGCCGTTGTAACGATTCGTTCGGGCAGATATGTTATTCCGGTCCGTGCGGAACACAAAAACGATATCAAAGGTCTTGTGCATGATTCGTCTGCATCGGGCCAAACCTTGTTTATCGAGCCTCTTGCCGTGCTCGAGGCAAATAATAAATTGCGCGAGCTAAAGGGCAGAGAAGCCGAGGAAATAGAAAAGATACTCTACGACCTTTCTTCAAAGGTTGCATCTGCCGCTCACGTTATTCGTGTAGACTACACGGCAATGACCGATCTCGACGCTATTTTTGCAAGAGCAAAGTATTCATCGGATATAATGGGCATCCGCCCGAAGACCGATGCCGCCGCAATAAAACTCGTGCGTGCGCGCCATCCTCTTATTCCCAAAAGCAAGGTAGTGCCTATTTCGGTAGAATTCGGAGATAAGGATAACGCCCTTATCATCACCGGTCCCAATACCGGCGGAAAGACGGTTACTCTAAAAACGCTCGGACTGTTTTCGCTAATGGCGCAAAGCGGTCTGTATATCCCTTGCGATGACGGGAGCGCTCTGCCGGTTTTCGACGGTGTGCTTGCCGATATCGGGGATGAGCAGAGTATAGAACAATCGCTGTCTACTTTTTCATCCCATATGGTGAATGTGGTTTCTATTCTTAAGGAATGCTCCAAGGGTTCTCTTGTTCTTTTCGACGAGCTCGGTGCAGGAACCGATCCCACCGAGGGTGCATCGCTTGCAATCGCCATACTTGAGCGTGTGCGAGAATCGGGTGCGATCGTGGCGGCTACAACTCACTATTCGGAAATAAAGATCTATGCGCTTGATACCGAGGGGGTTCTTAACGCCTCGTGCGAGTTTGATCTTGCTACACTAAAACCGACCTATCGCCTTATTACGGGCATTCCCGGGCGAAGTAACGCATTCGAGATATCGCGTCGTTTGGGCATGGATGAGTCGGTTGTAGAGCGCGCAAAACAGCTTCTTGCAGAAGATAATATACGCTTCGAGGATGTAATAGTCCGCTTGGAAGAAACCGAGCAGGATCTGCGCAAGGAACGCTCGGAAACCGAGCGCGCCCGTGCCGAGGCACTTCGCATCCGCGAGGAAGCAACACGCTCCGCGCAGGAAATGCGCGACCGTGCCGAAGCCGAACTCGACCGTGCGCGTGCGCAGGCACAAAGAATTCTCGACGCCGCAAAGCAGTCCAGCAATCAGGTGTTCGAGCAGTTGAACGAGCTGAAAAAAGCCGATGCAAAACGCCTTGAACTCGCTCGTATAGAGGAAGCGCGCAAGGCGATACGCCAAAATATCAAAGATACGTCGGCGGCTGTTTCGGACGTCGAGGAATTCGAAGTAGATGAGGAAAACTATGTTCTTCCGCGTCCGCTTCAGGTCGGAGATAAAGTGTTGCTAGCCGATATAGGCAAAGAAGCGGTCGTAAAAAGCCTTTCGGGCGAAACCGTCTTTTGTATAATGGGCAGATTGGAAACAAAGACGAATATCAAAAATATTCGCCTGTTGGCAAACGCCGCCGCTGTAGAGCAACAGAAGAAGGACAAAGGCAAAGCGCAGTATACACACAGCGTGTCCGCGGTCAGGAACGAGATCGACGTTCGCGGCAATACGGGCGATGACGCATGGTTTATCATCGACAGATATCTTGACGATGCTATTCTTGCAGGTCACGAAAACGTGTCTGTCATTCACGGTAAGGGTACGGGCGCATTGCGCGCGGCATTGTGGCAGTTTTTCCGTCAGGATAAGGCAAGAATACGTTCCTTCCGTTCGGGCAGATACGGCGAGGGCGACCTCGGCGTAACCATTCTCGAATTAAAGGTAAAAAAATAATATAAAAATGCCGTTGGAGGTAAAAACTCTGACGGCATTTTTGCGCAATGCGTAAACGCGCGCCTGTCTTCCTTGACAAAAGGATATAACGGTGTTATTATGATTATATAGATGTAAAGGAGAAGAGATATGAGTTCGGCAGATAAAGCTTTTATAGAAACCTGTAAAGATATTATAGCAAACGGCACTCTTGTAAAAGACGAGCGTGTCCGCCCCCATTGGGAGGACGGCGAGCCTGCATATACAATAAAAAAATTCGGTGTAGTCAACCGCTATGATCTTAGTAAGGAATTTCCGCTTCTCACGATTCGTCCGATATCTCTTGAAAAGGCAGTAGACGAGATACTTTGGATTTGGCAGAAAAAATCAAATAACGTAAACGATCTTAACAGTAAGATCTGGGATGCCTGGGCAGACGAGAACGGCTCTATCGGCAAGGCATACGGATATCAAATGGGTGTAAAACATAAATACCGCGAGGGCGAGTTTGACATGGTTGACCGTGTCCTTTACGACCTTAAAAACAACCCTTGCTCGCGCCGTATTATGACGAATATGTACAATTTTGCCGACCTGTCCGAAATGGCGCTTTATCCCTGCGCCTATTCTATGACGTTTAATGTTGTAGACGGCAAGCTGTGCGCTGTTCTTAATCAGCGTTCGCAGGATATGCTTGCCGCAAATGCATGGAACGTGGCTCAGTATGCCGCACTCGTTATGATGCTTGCGCAGGCATCGGGGCTTCAATACGGCGAGCTTGTTCACGTTATCGCAGATGCGCACATATACGACAGACATATTCCCATAGTAGAGGAATTGATAAAGCGCGAGTCATATCCCGCACCCAAGGTTACGCTTGATCCTTCGATAACCGATTTTTATAAATTTACCCCCGAAAGCTTCACGGTCGAGAATTATATTCACGGCGAAAAGATCGGCAGATTTCCGGTTGCGGTATAGGTGATAATATGAAACTTGTTGTTGCAGTCGATAAAAATTGGGGGATAGGCAACAAGGGCGAGCTTCTTGCCCGTGTCCGTGCCGATCTTAGGTATTTCCAAAGCTTAACAAAAGGGAATACGGTAATATTGGGCTCGAAAACGCTTGCCACCTTTCCAAACGGCAGTGTATTAAAGGACAGAACCAATTTGGTTCTCTCGCGTAATCCCGATTATGCACCCGAGGGTGCTGTTATGGTGCGCTCGCTTGACGAACTCTTTTCGGAATTAAAGAATTATAATTCCGACGAGGTGTTTGTCATCGGCGGAGCAAACGTTTACGAACAGCTTTTGCCGTATTGCGATACCGCGTATGTTACAAAATTCGAAAAAAGCTTCGAATGTGACGCTTTTTTCAAGAATTTAGATACCTCTTCCGATTGGGAGCTTGCTTCGGTAAGCGAGGAACAAAAGACTAATCCCGAAACCGATACCGAACCCGACATGTCATTTTATTTCTGTACTTATAAACGGGTGAAATAATGAATGATTTAATCATCCGCCAAGCATCAAAATACGATGCTTCGGCTGTGTACGGTCTGCTTTGTATAATCGCAAAGCTTCATAAAAACGGCAGACCCGACATGTTTCCGGATCTAATCAGTAAATATACGCCAGAGCAGGTGACCGAGCGTCTGTCAAAGCAAGACAGCGGCGTTTTTGTTGCCGAGCATAAAGGTAAGGTTGCAGGATACGTCTTCTGCGACGTTATAACAGACGGCGACGGAACTACCCTTTATATCGACGATCTTTGTGTTGATCCGTCTCTTCGTCGGCTTGGCATCGGTAAAAAATTGCTTGATCAAGCAACGCTTTACGGAAAAGAAAAACAATGTCGTTTCTGCTTGCTCAACGTATGGGAATTTAACACCTCGGCTGTTGAATTTTACGAGAATTACGGCTTTACTACTCGTACACGCCACCTTGAAATGAAAATATGAATTTATTGACAGAAAGGAACGATAATGATTAATATAGTTCGATTTCTGATACCGAAAAGCAACGTCGCTTTTCTTGATTCCGGCGCAACCCTGCGTAACGGATATGAAAAAATGACTTACCATAAATACCGCGCAATCCCGGTAATTTCTTCGGATGGTGTATATGTAGGCACGGTAACCGAGGGGGATATACTCTGCAGTATGCTCAATAACGGCAAAAACGATATACGCGACCACGAGAAGATCTATATAAAGGATATCGTCCGCGAGGGATGGAACCCTCCCGTAAGAGTAACCTGTACGGTAGATCAACTTTTCAATCGTATTGCGGAGCAGAATTTCGTTCCTGTTGTTGACGATAGGGGAGTATTCATCGGCATCGTTACCCGTAAGGCGGTTATAACCTTCCTGACCGAAGCGTATGAAAAGTCAAAAAACAACACACCCGATTCAAAAGCAGAATAATATTAAACGTACCCAAGCAGAACAAACTTGCTTGGGTACTTTTGTTATATAAAATCGTTGTTAAATAGTTCCCGTAAGAACTATTTGCAACCGTCCGGGGATGATCTCAAAATCGGGGCTCTGCCCAAAGGTTGCCGCAGGTACCGATAATTGTGTTCCGCCGCTTTGATTGGGAAGTGTAAGAACACCGCCGACGTATCTAAAGTCGCTCTCGGGGATGATTGCGCCGTCAACACTGACGCTAAGGTCGGACAGCGCAGGTACAAATGCATCGGTTAACACAACCTCGGTTGCAGGGATGTTGCCGTAGTTGTAAATATCGATCACATAAGTCAGCGTTTCGCCGCATATTATCGGATTTGGGCAGGATGATTTCACCAATCTCAGCTCGGCAAATTGCTCTGTTGTAATTGTGTTCGAGTCGCTTACAGGCCCGTCACAAGGACAATCGCAGGCAAAGTTTGCACTTGCGGTGTTGGTAATAACAGAATTCGATCCACCGTTAGCAAACCCGTTCACGCGTGCGGAATATATTATCTGCGCGTTCCCGTATGCAGGGATCTCGGATATATCAAAAACAATACTGTGTTCTTCAATATCTGGTGTAATAGTGCCGCTAAACACACCGTTGATAAATAATTGCGCGTTGCCGATAAACGTCAGCGGACTGTACTCGTTGCCGCTTTGGGTATAGGTTCCTAGATCATCGGTAACTATAATATCCTCGGCAGTGTTTCCCGATCCGTTGCGGATCGAAATGACATACGTCACGCTCTGACCTATCCTGTAATTATCCGTAAGCGATGTTTTTTGTATACTCAAAGCTCCGTTAAGTGTTGTGCTTGTGGTGTTGGAAACCGCCTCGGCAGTATTAGTGCCGTACCTGTAATTAACAGTCGCGCGGTTTGTAATAATTGTTGCCATCGGTAAATTGGTTGCTCCTTTCATAAAGACGTAAATGCCTTTACTAAAAGTTTATTTACCGTCGTTTATATGTGTTACTTTCAAAATTCAATAAAAAGACTGCCGTACCGTTGTTCAAACGGCGGCAGTCTTCTGGATTTTATAACAGTTTGTTATTAAGTCTTACAAACTCATTTGCTTCGTCTGTCGTGAGCGTTCTGGATAGCAACAAAGCCGAAAGATATACGTGCTTTGCAAGCTCGTTTCCGTCCTCAAGGCTTTCCAACTTCTTTATAATGGGATTATCCACGTTTACAGTCAAAACCTCGCTGTTGGGCATCTTAAATGCTTCTGCGCCGGAGTTAGAGCCGTACATACGCATCATGTCCGCAAAACGCCTTCCTTCTTCGGGCAGGGATATAAGCGCGGCTGCTCCGTTTTCGCCCAACGAGGCAAAATTGATCTCAATATCCTCGCGCCCTGTCGCAGTTTTGAACAGGGAAGTCAGACTTTCGTTTTTGTCTGCCTCGTTTTCAGAAAAACCCGAGTCTATTCTGCGGAACTTGATCTTGTCGTTCTTGATCTCGAAATACTGCGCAAAATTGTTGTCGATAACGTTGTCGAAAACCAAAACAGACTTGCCCTTTTCTGCGAATAACCCAAGATAATAGCTCTGGCTTTCCTTGTCGGTGGTGTAATAAACAACGCCCTCGTCTTTGCCGTCCAAATACTCACCAACCGTCGAAAAACCGCCCTCGGCACGCTCGAACAAAATATTGTTCCTTGCTCTGTCCCCGAACTTCTCGTCACGCATACAAGCGTATTCAAAATAAGGCTTCATGTCGCGCCAGTTCTTTTCGAGATTCTCGCGGTCGTTGTTAAACATGGAATTCAACTTGTCCGCAACCTTTTTAGAGATATGCGAAGCGATTTTGCGTACGTACGCATCGTTTTGCAGATAACTTCTCGAAACGTTCAACGGCAACTCGGGGCAGTCGAGCACGCCCTTGAAATTAACAAGATGCTCGGGGCAAGCGCCTTTAATGTTGTCGGCTACAAAAACCGAGTTATAGAAGAGTTTGAATTCGCTCTCGGGCGAATCGTATCCGCTTTTTCTGCGCGGTATAAACAAAACACCCTTGAAATTAAGAGGATAATCGGCAACGATGTGCAGCTTAAAAAGCGGATCCTCGTAATCGTTAAAAACCTTTTTGTAAAACTCGTTGTATTGCTCGTCGGTAACGTCGGAGGGGTTGCGTTGCCAAAGCGGATTGGTGTCGTTGATAACCGTTTCTTCGCTTTCGTTCTTCAGAACAATGTCGTAGGGCATAAACGCACAGTAACGGTCGAGTATGCTCTTTAATTTTTCGTTATCGAGATAAGCAAGCTCATCATCGGCAACGTGCATTATTATTTCGGTGCCGTGACCGCATTTCTCGCATGCCTCGCTCGAAAAATTGCCGTCGCCGTCACAAACCCAATGAACACCCTCGCCGCCTTTGTAGGTACGGGTGAACATTTCCACCTTTTCGGCAACGATAAACATAGAGTAAAAACCAAGACCGAAGTGACCTATAATGCCGCTCGAACTGTCGTTTTCGTATTTCGATATAAATTCCACCGCGCCCGAAAGTGCAATGTTATTAATGTATTTGTCAACTTCCTCGGCATTCATGCCAATGCCGTTGTCGGATACGGTAATGGTTCGTTCGTTCTTGTTGGCAGAAACGGTAATGCGGTAAACACTGCCGTCGTCTTCCGCCTCGCCCAAGGATATCAAACGCTTGTGTTTGGTGATCGCATCGCAGGCGTTCGAAACGACTTCGCGTATAAAAATATCCTTTTCGGAATAAAGCCATTTTTTGATAATAGGGAATAAGTGCTCAGTATCGACCGAGAGCGCACCCTTTGCCATGTTAAACATCCTTTCGATATATGTTTATTCATTAATAAGGAGCTACCGATATACGGCAGCTCCTTTACGGTTCTGTTAAGATTTATTCGGCATTTTCGCCTTCAAAAGAACAAAGAATATCGTCTTCGTTTACGTCGACGTCGTCAAAGTCATCAATAAATTCATCGAACTCGTCGAAGAAATCTTCCTCGGCGTCAGCCAATCTCTTGCGGTCCTTGTATTCGGAATAAAGCAAAGCCGCACCTGTTGCGCCGCCAACGACACCGAAAATACCGAACGCTGTCGCAAGACTCTTTTTCTTCTCGATGTTGAGAATAGAAAGAATAAAGAAGGTGACAGATTGAACCATAAGCGAGATTCCGAGAATAGGTCTGAATTTTTTCATAATAAATACCTCCGCTAACTATTTATTGCAATTAAGTTTAAGATACTCGTTAATAAAATCGTCAAGATCGCCGTCCATAACAGCTTGTATGTTGCCGGTTTCGCAGTTTGTTCGGTTGTCTTTTACCAATGTGTAGGGCATAAATACATAAGAACGTATCTGGCTGCCCCATTCGATGTTCATTTTTGTTCCTGTGATATCCTCAATACGCTCGAGTTTTTCGCGCTCTTTGATCTCAAGCAACTTACTTTTAAGCATCTTCATGGCGGTTTCGCGGTTTTGCACCTGACTTCTTTCGGTCTGGCAACCTACCACTATGCCTGTCGGGATGTGGGTAATACGTATAGCCGAGTCGGTTTTGTTAACGTGCTGTCCGCCTGCGCCGCTTGCTCTGTGAGCGTCGATCTTTAGGTCGGCATCGTTAATCTCGATAGCTATTTCATCATTAAACTCGGGCAGAACCTCAACCGAAGCAAACGATGTATGCCGTCTTCCGCTGGAGTCAAAAGGCGAAACACGTACCAATCTGTGCACACCCGACTCGCTTTTCAAATAACCGTAGGCGTTAACACCCTCGATCATAAAAGAAACACTCTTTATACCCGCTTCGTCGCCGTCTAAATAGTCCAAGACCTTTAGCTTAAAACCTTTTTTTGCGGCATATTGCTGATACATTCTGTACAACATCTGCGCCCAATCCTGAGCCTCTGTACCGCCTGCACCCGGGTGAATAGAGATTATAGCGTTGCTTCCGTCGTATTCTCCCGATAAAAGTATTTCTATTCTTTGGCGTTCGTATTCTTTTTTTACTGCGTCAAGATCGCTCAGAACGTCATCAACCACACTGTCGTCGTCTTCTTCGATAGAAAGCTCGATAAGTGTTTCGATATCGTCAAAACTGCGCTTCAAAGCAATATAACGCTCCAAAGTGCCCTTTTTGAATTTGAGTTGCTTCAAAACGACCTGCGATTGCTCCGGCTTGTCCCAAAATCCAGGTTCAGCCGTTTTGTTTTCAAGCTCTTCTACCTCGGTCTTTAAAGTATCAAAACCGATAGAATCGCCAAGATCTTTTATTCCGTCGCTCAACTCTCCCAAAGAGAGCTTTGCCTGTTCTAACTGTAAAATCACCTAAGGGTACTCCTTAATATTTCTTTACACTTTTATTATATACATAAAACTCTGTCGTGTCAAGAATTTTAGCAAATCATACCACTAAAATATTATTGTCTTTGCAAATAAAACGTAATCAACATATTTCAAAAAAACAAAAATAAAAGGCTGATGCAACAAAATACTGCATCAACCGAATATTTAAAGATGCGACAACGTACCTATAAGCCGAGTTCTGTCGTGAACAATCATCTATCTTGGATTTATGTCGCCATAAATCTCTTTGCCACCTCCATAGGGGCTGCCGAGCAAGCATTGCCCCCGCCACGGTGTTGCTCCGGATAGGGTTTACATGGCTGTGCCGTCTCCGACACACCGGTGAGCTCTTACCTCGCCTTTCCATCCTTACCAAGCGTGCGCTTGGCGGTATATTTCTGTTGCACTGGCCCTAAAGTCGCCTTCGGCAGATGTTATCTGTTATCCTGCTCTGTGGAGCTCGGACTTTCCTCACTGTACGGGCTTTCGCCATGGTACAGCGCGATTGTTCGGTACGGTCGCTTGGGAATTGTATCATATTCCTGTCATTTTGTCAAATATATTGCGCTAATCTCTTGATTATTTTTGAGGAAGGTTATATAATGTATTAATGTGTAAACTTAAGCTTTGTTGGGGGTATGCTCGTTGCTGAAAGAATATGCATCACAATACAGAAACGCAACCGTCGGATTTGTCGGTATGGGTGTTTCTAATCTTCCTGTTATAAGGCTTTTTATTTCACAGGGCGCGCAATGTACCGTCAGAGATAAAAAAGACCTTTCGGGAACCGATTTTTATAATGAACTTCTATCCGCCGGTGTAAAATTCATTTCCGGCGAGGATTATTTGGATGATATAACCGAGTCGTTGCTGTTCCTTTCTCCTGCGGTACGTCCCGATTTGGAAGGGATCGAAAAAGCGCGCAAAAACGGAACGCGCGTCACCAGCGAAATGGAGGAGTTTTTCAGACTCTGCCCCTGCAAAAAGATAGCGGTCACGGGCAGTGACGGAAAAACAACGACAACCACTCTTATTTCAAAATTGCTTGATGCGGCGGGGTACAAAACCTGGCTCGGCGGAAATATCGGCGTCAACCTTTTTGCAAAACTTGACGAGATAAAAGAAACCGATTTTGCGGTTGTAGAGCTTTCTTCGTTTCAATTGATGAAATTGTCGATGAGCCCCGATATAGCAGTAATCACAAATATCTCGCCCAATCATTTGGATTGGCATACAGATATGCAGGAATACGTAAATGCCAAGAAACGTATTTTTCAATTTCAGGATGGCAAATCACTGCTCGTTTTGAATATTGATGACGATTATTGCGCTTCTTTTGTTTCGGATGCAAAGGGAAGTGTGCGTACTATTTCGGGCAAAAGCATCGATGGCGATTTTTATTTTGACAAAAACGGTATTTTCGATAAAAAAGGCAATATGCTTGTTGCTGATGAAGATATCCGTATAGTAGGCAGACATAACCGCTATAACTATACTGCGGCATACTGTGCTGTATCTCAATACGTCGATTTTGAAACCCTGCAAAAGGTCGCGCGTGAGTTCGGCGGGGTCGAGCATAGGATAGAGTTTGTGCGCGAATTAGACGGTGTCAGGTATTATAATTCGTCGATAGATTCAAGTCCGTCGCGTACAAAGGCGTGTATAGAGTCATTTAAGGAAAAACCGATCGTTATCGTCGGCGGATATGACAAAAATATACCTTATGACTCACTTGGTGATTTGTTCGTCAAAAAGGTAAAATATGCTGTGCTCTGCGGTGCAACGGCAAAAAAGATCGCGGCTGTACTTGATTCGGCAGGATTTTCGGATTATTGCTTCGCGGACGATTTCGAAACTGCGGTAAAATATGCAAAATCACAAGCAACTTCGGGCGACAGCATTGTTTTAACACCTGCATCGGCGAGCTTTGATATGTTCAAAAATTTCGCGGAACGCGGAAATATATTTAAACAAATAGTAAATTCGTTTTAAGGAGGATATATGGAAAAATTATACGATCTGGTCGAGAATTTCACTTCGTATCCCGGTGTTGCGGGCTTCGAGTACATGGCTTTTGACGATCTGAATAAATATGTCGACAGCCTCGGTATATTCGACGAAGTGGGCACCACATCGGTCGGAAGCTTTTACGGTATCATGCGTTGCGGCAAAAAGGACGCTCCGCTTGTGCTTTGCGATGCACATATCGATACGATCGGCTTTGTGGTAACCGAGCTTTGCGAGGGTGGCTTTTTACGCATCGCGCCCGTCGGCGGCATCGCCGCAAAAATACTTCCCGCGACAGAAGTAAATATCTACGGCAAGGAAACCATACGCGGCGTGTTCGTCTCAAAACCTCCGCACCTGCACGAACCGGGCGAGGTCGAGAAGAAAATGAACGTTATCGACCTTTGCATAGACACAGGTATGCCGCTCGATAAACTCAAAACTCTGGTCCGCGTCGGAACTCCTATAGGATTCCCCTGTAAGCTTCAAAAATTATTGGGAGAAAACCTTGCAGGCGCAGGCTTTGACGACAGACTTTGCGGTGCGGCAATAGTTCGCGCGCTTATGTATCTCGATAAATCAAAACTCAACGTTGACGTTGCGTTCCAGTTCTCGGGAACAGAGGAAACGGGATATAAGGGCGCAACTACAACCGCATATATGCTCAATCCTGACAAAGCAATAGTTATCGACGTTACCAACGCATTCGTACCCGGTGCACCCAAGGTGCGCGAGGGTGTTGTAACCGGCGGCGGAGGAGA
>JAZTZF010000115.1:0-9250 GCA_045637325.1 Eubacteriales bacterium
CGTGGCCGCGCTGTACGACATTTGATTTGTAAACCACCATGTTATCGCGCAGATAGTCGAACCCGAACTCGTTGTTCGTACCGTAGGTGATATCGGCGTTATAAGCCTCTTGACGCTGCTTTGTATTAAGACCTTGGATAATAAGTCCGACCGAAAGACCGAGAAAACGGAAGATGTTGCCGTTCCATTCGCTGTCACGCTTTGCAAGGTAATCGTTTACTGTAACGATGTGCACACCCTTTCCAGAAAGCGCGTTGAGGTATGCGGGCAGGGTTGCCATAAGGGTTTTACCTTCGCCCGTTTTCATTTCGGCAATACGCCCTTGGTGCAAAACGATACCGCCGATAAGCTGTACATGGTAATGACGCTTGCCCAAAACTCGTGTAGATGCTTCGCGTACCGTTGCAAACGCATCGGGGAGTATATCGTCAAGCGTTTCGCCTTTTGCCAATCGGTTTTTCAAAATTTCGGTCTGGCTTTTAAGTGTTTCGTCGTCCATTGCCGAATATTTATCTGCAAGAGCCTCGATTTTTTGTGCTATCGGCTCGATTTTTTTCAGTTGCTTTTCGCTGTAAGTGCCGAAAAGTTTTGTAAATAAGGACATTTCGTTTACTCCTTTGCCTAAGAATATAATTTCACAACCTACATAATAACACATCAACTCAAAAAAGTATATAGATATTTTCAAAAATAATTGCAAAGTTGCAAAAAAAAAAGTATAATAACATGAATTATTATAACAATGGAGTCAATGTATGAGTACGATCGCTGCCATCGGTACGCCGCACGGTAAGGGCGGAGTGGCGATGATACGAATAAGCGGAGAAGATGCGTTTGAAGTAGCAGAGCGTATTTTTGTCCCTGCATCGCCCGAAAGGTTCAAGGAGAAACTTCACGGTCGTGTTTATTACGGTTCGTTCGCGGACGAAAAAGGAATATTCGATGACGGCATCTGTATTCTGTTCGAAACACCGCGATCCTTCACGGGCGAAAACGTTGCCGAGCTTTACTGTCACGGCGGTGTACTCGTCACCCAAAAACTTTTGGCCGCCGCACTTAAGAACGGCGCTGTCATGGCAGGTGCGGGCGAGTTTACGCGGCGTGCGTTCATAAACGGGAAATTAACTCTCACTCAGGCAGAGGCAATAGGCGGTATAATCGATTCCAAGAGTGAAAAACATCTTGAGGTATCGGCAAAACAGGCGAACGGATCGTTAAGCCGTCATTTAGGCGCGATCTACGACGAGTTAAAAATGCTCGCGGCATCGGTATATGCTTTTATAGACTACCCCGACGAGGATATGACCGACGTCACCGTAGAAGAAATGCGCGCAAAGCTGATCGAGGTAAAAGTTAAGCTCGACAGGCTCGCAGGCAGTCATACCTACGGAAAAGCAATAAGCGAGGGAATCGCCACCGCTATCGTCGGCAAGCCGAACACCGGAAAAAGCTCGCTCCTTAATGCGCTTTGCGGCGAGGAGAGGGCGATAGTTACCGATATAGCAGGCACCACACGCGACGTGGTTACTGAGAACGTAAGGCTGGGGAATATGATACTCCGTCTTTCGGATACGGCAGGCATACGCGAAAGCGATGATACGGTCGAAAAAATAGGTATCGAGAAAAGCAAAAAGGCGCTGGAAGAAGCAAGTCTTGTTCTTGCCGTTTTTGACCTTTCGAGTCGGTTTGATGAGGATGATAAACGCATCATTGATGCTCTGCTCGCATCCGACAAATCCGAAAAAACGGTATGTATATTAAATAAAAGCGATATTTCGACCGATGACACCTATTTTGAACTGCCGTTCAAAAACAAGGTCGTCATCAGTGCGCGTAACCGAGAGGGAATAGATGCGTTGGTAGATACGGTTGCAATGATGTTCGGTGCAGGCGAAATAGGCGAAAACGACGAGATAGTTGTAAATGCACGCCAGTGTGCCGCTATCGCTAATGCATCATCTTCCGTCGGAAATGCTATCGACGCGCTAAACGCTTTTACGCAGGATATCGCAGGAATGGATATAGAACAGGCACTTTCGGCACTTGCCGAGGCAGACGGAAGAACAGTAAACGAGGATATAGTAAACGAGATATTCTCGCGCTTCTGTGTCGGAAAATGATAAAAAGGAAAAGTTTATGATAAAATACGAAGCACAAAGAATAGATGTAGCCGTAATCGGCGCAGGTCATGCGGGTCTGGAGGCGGCTCTTGCCGCCGCGCGTATGGGCGTAAATACGGCGTTGTTCACACTAACGCTCGACCTTGTCGGGAACATGCCCTGCAACCCTTCTATCGGCGGTACGGGGAAGGGGCACTTGGTGTTCGAAATAGATGCGCTCGGCGGCGAAATGGGGCGTGCTGCAAACGAGGTTATGCTTCAAAGCCGTATGCTCAACGCATCCAAAGGCCCTGCGGTAAGGTCACTTCGCATGCAATCCGACAGGGTGCGCTACCGCGATTATATGAAAAAGGTCGTCGAAAATACATCAAACCTTGTCTTAAAACAGTCGGAAGTAGTGTCTGTCGAAACCGATGAAAACGGTGTTATCGGCGTGACAACCTCATTCGGCGCGTTTTATCCTGCAAAATGTGTAATTATCGCAACCGGAACCTCGCTTGGCGGAAGAATAATCGTAGGGGAGGAGGCATATGCCTCGGGCCCCGATAATACCCTTCCTGCAAACCGCCTTGCCGAATCGCTTCAAAATCTGGGCGTTAAATTAACTAGATTCAAGACGGGTACTCCGCCGAGAGTACATGCCGACTCGATAGATTACGAAAAACTCGAGCGTCAGGACGGCGATACAGATCCCGTTATGTTTGGATTTGCGCAGTCGCGCCCGAATATTCTGCCCTGCTACATAGCATACACCAATCAGGAAACACATAGGATCATCCGCGAGAATCTTTCTCGCTCGCCTCTGTATTCAGGGGTTATACATGGCACGGGACCGAGATATTGTCCGAGTATCGAGGACAAGGTGGTTCGGTTTGCCGATAAGGAACGCCATCAAATATTCGTCGAGCCTATGGGCACGGACACGAAAGAAGTTTAGCTTCAGGGCTTGTCAAGCTCGCTGCCCGAGGAGGTTCAGCTTGAATTGATACATAGTATCGAAGGTCTTGAGCATGCCGAGTTTATGCGTACCGCGTATGCGATAGAGTACGATTGCTGCGATCCGCTTCAACTCACCGCAACGCTTGAGTTCCGTGATATAAACGGTCTTTTCGGTGCAGGGCAGTTCAACGGCAGTTCGGGTTATGAAGAAGCCGCCGCGCAGGGACTTTTGGCAGGCATAAATGCCGCACTTAAGGTAAAAGGTGAAGAACCTTTTACTCTTGCCAGAAGCGAAAGCTATATCGGCACACTTGTCGATGACCTTGTAACCAAGGGCACGAACGAACCCTACCGTATGATGACATCGCGCAGTGAGTACCGCTTGCTGTTAAGACAGGACAATGCCAAGAACCGACTTATGCCGAAAGGCTATGCACTGGGGCTTGTGAGCGAAGAACGCTATCAGGAATTTTTAAGTACCGAAAAACAGCTTGCCGACCTGATATACTCGCTCGAGCACGAGAGTATAAAAGCGTCCGACTCGCTCGATGATCTTTTGGAAGCGCGCGGATATGCGCGTACGGGAGCAGGGATAGTAAAATCCGAACTTCTGCGCAGACCCGAGATTACTATATACGATATTTTGGCTCTTTCGGGCGATACGGCGGAATATGATAAAAATCTTCTTGCACGCGCCGAGACCGAAATAAAATACTCGGGATATATCAAACGACAGCTTGCAGAGATCGAGCGGTTTTCCAAGCTCGAAGAAAAAATGCTTCCGCCCGATATCGATTATACGGCTATAAGGGGGCTTCGTATCGAAGCGGCACAGAAACTGCAAAAACTCCGTCCCGAAAATATAGGAAGAGCATCACGCATAAGCGGTGTTTCGCCGTCGGATATATCGGTTTTGCTTATCTATCTCTCGCAAGGAGGCAAACAATGAGCTTTTCGGAACTAACAAAAAAATACCGCCCAACGCTTAGCGAACAGCAGTGCGCGTCGCTCGATATAATAGGCGAATGTCTGCGCGAAAAGAACGAGGTAATGAACCTCACCGCACTTACCGACGAAAAGGGTGTCGGTCTGCTTCATTTTTGGGATTCACTCACGCTTCTCGATACCTCGCTTTTTAAAAATGCAAATGTAATAGATATCGGTTGCGGCGGTGGTTTTCCGTCGTTGCCGCTTGCGCTTTGCGCGCCCGATTGCGTTGTTACCTCTAACGATGCGACGGCAAAAAAACTCACTTTCGTTGCCGAAACCGCTAAAAAAGCAGGCATAACCAATCTGAAAACCCTAATCGGAAGGGCAGAGGAACTGTCGCATAATTCTGAATACAGAGAGAGTTTCGATATCGCCGTTGCCCGCGGCGTGGCAAGGCTCAATATCCTTTCGGAATGGTGTATGCCGTTTGTAAAAGTCGGCGGATACTTCGTTGCCATGAAAGGCGAAAAGGGTAGAGAAGAAGCCGATGAGGCAAAAAAAGCGGTTGCGATTCTCGGTGGAGAAGTGGTTGACATAATTGACATAAAGGTTCCCGAGTTTGATTATCTTCACACGCTTGTAATAATAAAAAAGACAAAACAAACTCCGAGCATTTATCCTCGCCGCAACAGCCAAATACAAAAGAAACCCCTTTGACAGGAGCAAAAAAAATGGAAGAACTGCGCGATAAAAACGGTCTGACCGAAGCTGAATTTTTAGCACAATACGATGCATCAAAATACGATCGCCCGTCTGTAACGGTAGACATAATTATGATATCTGACAGCAGGATTTTGCTTGTCCGCAGGGGCGGACACCCCTGCCTTGGCAAATTGGCATTCCCCGGCGGGTTTGTAGAACCCGATGAGGATGTTTATACCGCCGCCGCGCGTGAGCTTATGGAGGAGACAGGTCTGTCTGCCGTCAATCTCCGCCAGCTAAATATAGCCTCTGCGCCAAAGCGAGATCCGCGCACGCGTATTATAACCGTACCGTTTCTTGCCGAAGCGGAGGATTACGGTGCGCTTTCGGCAGGTGATGATGCCATGTCGGCAAAATGGTATCCTTTTTCCTATAAAAAGACCTCGCTTAATCAGACCGATATTTTCGAGATAAGCATCGTTTCGGACGGCGAGCGCCATGTGTTTAAAGTGTCCTGCCAAAAGGACAAAACAGGGATGCGCGGAGATTTGGTATATAAACAGATCGGAACTTCACCGTTGGCAGGGGATCACGCAGAAATATTCGCGTATGTGTTGAATACGCTTTATAATTAAATGATACGGAAACGGCAGAAATAAAAAATGAGTATTGATGAAAAACAGTTAAGAGAACAACTTGGCGCTATCTTTAACGGTGATCTTATACAGCAGACAAAGCCGATGATACAAAATTTTGAAAAACTCATGGCTTATTACCGCTGTGCGATAATGGAGATAGAAACCAAGTTCAACGTACTTAACGAGGAGTTCTCGCTTCGTTTGGACCGCAACCCGATAAACAGTATAAAAAGCCGTTTGAAATCGATTCCCAGCATGCGCGAAAAATTGGATAGAAACGGTTTCCCGATGACGGTCGATTCTATAGAGCAAAACCTTAACGACGTGGCAGGTGTTCGTGTTATTTGCGCCTTCCCCGAAGATGTTTATATGCTTTCAAACGCTTTTCTCAAGCAGGATGATATCACTCTCGTTGCAAAAAAGGACTATATCGCAAACCCGAAACCTAACGGTTACCGCAGTCTTCACCTTATCGTAACCGTTCCTATCTTTTTGGCACACGAGAAACGCCTTATGAAGGTGGAAATACAGCTTCGTACCATCGCAATGGACACTTGGGCAAGTCTGGAGCATCAGCTTAGGTATAAAAAGGATTATGAATACGATGATTTTATGGCGCAGGAGCTTTTGCGTTGCGCCGACCTTTCCGCCGAGCTGGATATGCGTATGGGCGCGCTTCGTACGGTTGTGCTGAAAGAGGACAAAGAAACACAAGGTTGACATAATGCAAAAAAAGAACGCAAAAATGTTTTTGCGTTCTTGATATAAATTTTCATTTTGTAGAGTTTACATAATTCGGGAGAGTTGTATGAAAAATATGCTAAGAAAAATTTTGGCGGTGTCTGTTGTTGCACTGCTTTTGCTATGCACCGTAACGGGCTCGATTCTTGCGGTAAGTGCCGAAACAGAAGAAATAATCGTACTCTACACCAACGACGTGCATTGCGGCACGGATAACTATGCGGTCTTTGCGGCATACCGTGCACAGTTGATCAGCGAGGGTTATAATGTTGTTACCATTGATGCAGGCGATGCGCTTCAGGGCGAGATGATAGGCGCGCTTACCGAGGGGCAGGCAATCGTCGATATAATGAACTCGGTCGGATACGACTATGCCGTGCCCGGTAACCACGAGTTTGATTATACCGTAGAAACATTTCTTGATCTTGCAAATAACAATGCCGAATATCAATACATATGTGCCAATTTCCGTGATCTTATAGAAGAAAAAGAAGTATTCGAGCCGTATGTCATCAGGGATTTCGGGGACGAAAAAATAGCCTTTGTCGGCATAGCCACTCCCGAAACCTACAGCAAATCCACCCCGACATATTTTCAGGATGAAAACGGCAACTTTATTTACGGTTTTATGGGAGATTCTCTCTATGAAACCGTACAGACCGCAATAGATAACGCCGTATCCGACGGTGCGACCAAGGTGATTGCGGTCGGACATTTGGGTATATCCGGCGTTACCGAGGGCTGGCGTTCAACCGATGTTATCGCAAACACAATAGGCATCGATGCGTTTATAGACGGGCATGCTCACGAGGTTATCGAGGGCGACATTTACAAAAATTTGCAAAATGAAGAAACTATTCTGAGCTCGACCGGAACAAAGTTTGAGAATTTCGGAAAGCTCACCATATCTTCCGATGGCAGTATTAAGACCGAACTTATCGATCCCGACACGATAAATATAGACACTTTTTCGGCAGAAGCAAAATCGGCATACCTTGCCGTAAAATCAAAGATCGATGCATATAACGCAGAGTTTGAATATCTTTTCGAGGAAATAGGTACTTCGGACGCCTATCTTACACAAAACGATGCCGACGGCAACCGCCTCGTTCGTTGCGGAGAGACCAATCTCGGTGATTTTGTTACCGATGCGTATGTTGCCGTAACAGGTGCCGATATCGGGTTTGTAAACGGCGGCGGTATCCGTTCCGAGATTAACAAGGGCACTGTTACCAGAAAAAACATAATGGATATTAACCCTTGGGGCAACGAGATGTGCGTTATCGAGGCAAGCGGCCAACAGATAATCGACGCTTTGGAATACGGCATGAGCGCATATCCCGAGGAGTTCGGCAGTTTTCCGCATGTTTCGGGTATCTCTTTCGAGGTTCATACCTATATAGAATCACCTGTTATTACAAACGAACTGGGCGATTTTGTTTCTATCCGCGAGAACGCGCAAAGGCGTGTTACCAATGTCCGCGTAGGCGGTGAGGAAATCGATTTGGATAAGACCTACACCATAGCAGGCTCTTGCTATATGCTTCAGCTAAGCGGATTCAAAATGTTTACGGGCGCAAAAACGGTTGAATACATGGGCCCCAAGACCGATTCCGAAATGCTTGTCGAGTATTTCGAGAAGCACCTAAACGGCAAAATAACCGCCGAACAGTATGGAAATATAAGCGGCGCAGGCCGTATAGTTATGGTTGACAAAGCACCCGAAAATGTACCCCCTGCCGCAGGCGACGGCTCGATGAATATCGTTTGGGTAACTTTGCTTGCTTTCGCCGCAGCAACCGCAACGGCTACGGCAAAGAAGAGGAAATGATATATTTTTGGGAGATATAATTGAAAAAAGCACTTCTTTCGAAGTGCTTTTTTGTGTGTTATTGCGAATTAAAAGGTCACGAACCGAAGGTTAATGTGTCAAATAGTTATGTGCCTCTGACAAAATCCTTTTTGAACTTTCAAATTGAAACGAAGATAAGGCAGTTTCGTAATCCATCAAATGAATGCTATTCAATTCTGTTTCTTGTGGTACAGGAGTTTGATCAGAAAACTTTGCCAAAAAATATACGATGTGCTTCATTCGGATTTCACCGTTTTTATGAAAAGGGTGTGTGTCTTCTGTGCGAAAAGGCTCTAAAAAATCAACCTGCAATCCCGTTTCCTCAAACACTTCGCGCCTTGCTGTTTCAATTTCAGTTTCATTTTTTTCAACGTGTCCTTTGGGAAATCCGTAAAATCCCTCTTTGGACTCAATGATTACATATTTAATAGATTCATTTTCTTTAGTAAATACAATCGCGCCGCAGGATTTTTCTGTTGTCATTTTGAATCCTCCTTTGCGGTATTGATTGAGGCAATCAATATTCTGCGAATCGTTCCGCACTGATTGTAAAGTTCTTTTGCAATCTCGCGGTCAAGTAATTCGGATTTTACAAACAATTCAAGCCAATATTCCGTTTCATAGCACTCTTTCAGCGCAATTTGAAATTTGGCAACAAAGTCGGCTTTACTATGAGCATAATTTGCTTCGTGAATATTGGCGCCAATGGAGGTAGAAGAACGCTCTAACTGATTGACAAGAGAATAGTGACCTTTTATTTTGTCACACATTTTAATGACTTTAACCGCAAAGTTTGTGGATAGGTCGCGAAGCTTTGAGTCTGCCATAATAACACCGCCTTTCTGCCGTTATAATATCATAAATTCGTTAGCTTTTCAAGTGAAATATTCGGCGTTGCCGAATGTGAAATAATTCACTTTGTGAATTGTGAAATATTGCTCCCTTCGGTAGCAATGTGAAATGAAATTTGCCCACATTCGCGTCAGCGAATATTTCACATTTGCGGAGCAAATATTTCACAGCGAAGCTATTTCACTTGCCCTCAGGGCAAATTTCGTTGAAAAAAGCACACATTGTCTTGGTAGACAAATGTGTGCTTTTTTCTGGCAGGGATGGCTGGAATCGAACCAGCGAGGTGCCAGAGTCAAAGTCTGGTGCCTTAACCGCTTGGCTACATCCCTGTATTGCGGTCCATACGAAACATACCTTGGGAATTATACTCCGAAAAACAGGATTTGTCAACCGCTTTTGAAAATAAAACCCTTTTAATAGGAAATATACTTCCAAAGACGGAACAAACGGTCTATAATTTATTAATAGATGATAAA
>JAZTZF010000116.1:0-8313 GCA_045637325.1 Eubacteriales bacterium
GGAAATTGCCGATAAACTCAAAAAAGCGGCATTCCCCGGCATGGATATTATTTCGGTCGAGGTTGCTGTCGGCAAACTTGCTACAAAACGCGCCGTATGGCGGATAGAAATGCAGACCGATTTGACGATTCCGGAAATCGAGACGGCGTTCAATGACGAAATGCTTGTCACCAAACGCACAAAAAGCGGAGATAAGGTTTTGGATATTTCGCCTATGGTCAAATTTATTTCGGCAGAAAATAAGCAAGATCTTATGTTTTTGCGTGTCGAATTACCTGCCGCAGGCAACGATTATCTCAACCCGTCGTATGTAACGGCATTTTTCGGGGAGAGAGTAATTGTCAAACGCGTGGTTCGTGAGAATATTGTATTTTAATGTAAATTTCTATTGATATCGGAGCGTTTGTCTGTTATAATTATAGTATTATGAAGAGTATTAATTATTGTATGACGAAAAAAATAATAGCATTGTTGCTTGCTTGCTTGTTCGCCTTTGTTTTTTCGGCGTGCGGCGGTGACGATGTCGAGGAATCATCTCAACCGTCCGAGTCATCGCAGGAATCTCAAGGATCTCAGGAATCCGAAGAAGAGGACTCCGGCTATGCGTCTTGGTTCACATCGAAGAATGCTGTTGAACTGATCGAGCGCGATAGGCTTTTGACCGATATTTTCATCAATAATTCGCTCTGCGAGGAGAAAAAGGCATCGGCATCGATCGTTCCCGATTCATCGGAGTATGCATCGTTTTCGGTAATTGAGGAATTGCTTGATTCGACCTATACAAAGTCGAGCGAAAGCAGAACGCAGTTTCTTTCCTATCCCGAAAATCACACCCCCTCGGTTTCGAGTGTTAACGGAAAGACTTGCGTTTTCAATCATATCGGCAGCAGCTACGGCGATTTTATCAATCCCGATTCGGTTACGGTGCATAAAACCGATAAGAACACCGAAAAACGAATTACCGCAACAACAAGCTCTGATAAAGAAGTTGAACTAAAAGCGGTTTACGAAGATAGTCAATGGCGCTTGGAAGCCGGTATTTATGCGGTTAATCCACCCGAAATTACGCCGTGCGAAGAAAAATTTCCGCTTTCTATGAAAGGCTCCTTCGGGGCATTTTCGGGCAAGGTGCTTGTTGTTGAGCTGTTCTTTACCGACAACAAAAGCGGCTTTACCTCCGAGGAGGAAAAAGAGTTCCATTCTCGTATAAAAAATGCCTGCGACCATATGGTTCAAGAGTCGGAGAAATACGGTAACGATGTTGAGGTTACCTACGCGCCTAAGTGGTTCGAACACTCGGGCGAGTGTGATACCGATTCGAGGGATTTTGATATAGTGTTTGCCGAAACGGGTTTCGGTACGCTGCAAAAATTTGCCGAGGTTAATTTTGATCTTTCCCAATACGATAACTATGTCTTTTTCGTATGTATGGATAAAGAGCTTGAATCTTCTTACGAGGTATTTAACGGAACCGAGGAAGCAAAGACCTATTTCGCCGAACGGGTAATAATCGGCAGAAATACCACCGATATTCAAATGTGCGATTCGTTGCTCAAGCTTTTGGGTGCATACGGTTATAACGATGGCAAATGCGATGAATATACCGAGGCGCTTTACAAAAAGTATTTCCCCAACGAAATATCGTTGGTAAACAGATTGGCGGATTTCGAAATGTCGCCTCTTACCGCCTATGCATGCGGCATCAGCGATAATCTGTTGCCTCTCTACCGTGTATTTTTCTACGAATAAAACACCTATATAAATAAGTCAAAAGCGAGGAAATTAAAATGGCACAATACAATCGTATTCTTGTCAAACTAAGCGGCGAGGCGCTTTCCGGCGAGGGAAACCGTATCCTCAACGGAGACATGCTTGAGTCTGTTGCCGGCAATCTTGCACAGCTTGTAAAAGAGGGTGTTCAGGTTTGCGTGGTTATCGGGGCGGGTAATATCTGGCGCGGTGCAAGACAGAACGGTCTTGAAATAGACCGTGTGCGCGGCGACCACATGGGTATGCTTGCAACGGTTATAAATTCGCTTGCCATGCAGGACTATATTATAAAAACGGGCATAAACGCACGCGTAATGAGTGCTGTCAGCATCCAGCAGTTCTGCGAGCCGTATTCTCAGTATAAGGCTATAGAATGCCTCGAAAAGGGAGAGGTTGTTATTCTTTCCTGCGGAGTGGGCTATCCCTACTTTTCAACCGATACGGGCATGATGCTCCGCGCGGCGGAATTAAAATGCGATGCCGTACTTTCGGCAAAGAATGTAGACGGAGTATACGATAAAGATCCCAATCAATATTCGGATGCAAAGAAATTCGATTCGCTGACCTATTCCGAGATGCTTTCGCTCGGTCTGCGTGCGATCGACCAGAGTGCCGCCGCGATAGGCGAGGAATGCGGCATGAAAACCGTCATTTTTGCTCTGTCCGATCCGAAAAATATCGTTCTTGCCGCACACGGCGAGGATATAGGCACCCTGCTTCATAAATAATAATAAATTCAACTATAATAAACCAAAAGGAAGGTAACACACTATGTTCGATATTAAGCAATTTGAAGAAAAAATGAGAAAATCCATTTCTGTTCTCGAAGAGGATTTTGCTACCATAAGAGTAGGCAGAGCCAGCGCAAAGGTTCTCGATAAAGTTATGGTTTCCTATTACGGCACACCCACCAATCTCGAGGGTGTTGCAACCATCAAGGCTACCGATGCGAGAACGCTTGTTATCACCCCGTGGGAAGCTAACATGGTAAAAGAAATCGAAAAAGCTATCCTTGCTTCGGATGTTGGAATCACTCCCACAAACGACGGAAAGTGTGTTCGCTTGCTTTTCCCTGCACTTACCGAGGAGCGCAGAAAGGAACTCACCAAGAAGACCGCAAAAATGGGTGAGGATTGCAAGGTTGCTATCCGTAATATCCGCCGTGATGCAAACGATGCCGCAAAGGCAGCAAAGAAGAATGCCGAGCTTACCGAGGACGATCTTAAGACGGCAGAAAAGAATATTCAGGATCTTACCGATAAACTTATCAAGGAAGTTGATACGGTCATAGCCAAAAAAGACAAAGAGATCATGGAGATCTAAATTCGCAAAAATAATAATCGGTTGAGGTCTGTGTATGTCAGAACTTAAACTTCCGCGCCATATAGCTATAATTATGGACGGCAACGGCAGATGGGCGAAACAACGCCTTCTTCCCAGAACCGCAGGTCATAAGGTCGGTTTGGATACGTTTGTCAATATTGCCGATGCGTGCAACGATATGGGCATCCAATATCTTACCGTATACGCCTTTTCTTCGGAGAACTGGAATCGCTCTGTCGATGAAGTGGGCGCGCTTATGGAGCTTATGAGCCGCGGAATCACAAAATATGAACCCGAGATGGTAAAAAGAAACGTCAAGCTGAAACTGCTTGGCGATATCAATCGTTTCGAGCCGCAATACCGCGACGCGCTGTTAGGCGTGCAGGAACGGCTATCGAATAACAGCGGTATGACACTGTGCATCTGTCTTTCCTACGGCGGAAGACAGGAAATTGTTCATGCTTTTAATGAACTTGTCAAAGAGGGTAAAACAAACGTAACCGCAGAAGATATAGAGTCACATCTCTATTCCGCGGGCGTTCCCGATCCCGATCTTGTTATACGCACCAGCGGCGAATACCGTATATCCAACTTTCTTTTGTGGCAATCGGCATATTCGGAATATTATTTTGCCGACGTATATTGGCCCGACTTTAATAAAGATGAGCTGATAAAGGCGATCGAGTCATATTCAAAACGCGAACGCCGTTATGGGAGGTAAAATATGCGGACAAGAACAATTACCGCGATAATATGCTTGCTCATACTTGTGCCGATACTTGTGTTCGGAGGTGCGTGGGGAGCGGGTATCAGCTTTGCTCTTATATGCGGTTTTTCGGTGTACGAAATGCTTGTTTGCTGCGGATTGCAAAAGAACTTGTTGGTTTCGATACCGTCGGTACTTTTCACACCGTTTTGTGCTATATTGCCGGTTGCAATATATCCGCACACGTTGTTACTTATAGGCTTTATGCTAATGTCAATACCCGTGGTGTTGGTATGCTTCCTGTTCTATGGTGTTTCGGCACATAAAAAGGTTGATATCGAGCGTTTGTTGATGTTTTTCGGACTTGCAATATATATCACCGCAGGTTTTGCGTCGCTCTCACTCTTGCGTGCTTGCTACGGATTGTGGTCGGTTGCGATGGTGCTTTGCGTTTCCTGGTTTACCGACACGTTCGCATATTTCGGCGGCATGGCATTCGGGAAGAAAAAGCTTTGCCCCGATATCTCGCCCAAAAAGACGGTTGCCGGTGCAATTGTAGGGACTGTTTTCGGCACCTTGATAGGTTTTGCGGTGTCGTATCTTATACTCGATACGTTTTTCTGGGGTATTGTTGCACTTCCGCTTTCGATCGTCAGCCAGTTCGGCGACCTCACGGCGTCCATTGTCAAGCGCAGATTCGGCGTAAAGGATTACGGCCGTATTTTCCCCGGACACGGCGGTGTGTTGGATAGATTTGACAGCATCATTCCCGCTTCTATCATCATGGCGGTCGTTACTGTCGGAATAGATACGCTTGCTTGGCTATTTTGATTTTATAATTGGTATAAAAAATGGAAAGATCTATTTCATTGCTGGGTTCTACCGGCTCAATAGGAACACAAACACTCGATGTGGCGCGAAACCTTGGGCTTCGCGTCACTGCGCTTTCGGCACATTCCAACGTGCGTCTGCTTGCCGAACAATGCCGCGAGTTCAAACCCAAAAGGGTATGTATAGGCGCCGAGAAGTATAATGAACTTAAATTAGAATTAAATGATACCGATATAGAAATACTATGCGGTGATGAGGGACTTTCCGAGCTTGCGAGCGAGGATGAATCCCTAACACTCGTAAACGCCGTCATAGGTATGAAAGGTCTTTTGCCGACAATAACGGCGGCAAACAAAGGCAAAAGAATAGCGTTCGCCAACAAAGAAACACTTGTTGCCGGCGGCAGTTTGGTTACGTCTGCCGTAAAAAAGGGCAATGCCGTTTTGCTCCCCGTCGATAGCGAACATTCAGCAATTTTCCAGTGCATCCAAGGTGGTGAGGGTATCAAAAAAATCCTGCTCACTGGCTCGGGCGGGCCGTTCTTGGGTAAGGATAGAGATTATCTCGAGAAGGTAACCCCCGAAATGGCGGTGCGTCATCCGCGCTGGAACATGGGCAAGAAAATATCGGTCGATAGCGCAAGCCTTATGAATAAAGGCTTGGAACTTATCGAGGCGGTCCATCTGTTTGACGTTTCTCCAAAACAGGTAGAGGTTGTAATTCATCCTCAAAGTATCGTTCACTCTCTTGTAGAGTTCGAGGATAACGCCGTTATCGCACAGCTTGGCGTGCCCGATATGCGCGTATGTATACAATATGCGCTTACCTATCCGCATCGCTGCCCCTCGCAGGCAGATAAATTGGATCTGTTCGGCAAGGAACTTAGCTTTTTGAAACCCGATGAAAACAATTTCCCTTTGCTTCCGCTTGCTCGGGAAGCAATACTCAAGGGCGGAAATATCCCCGCCGCAATGAACGGCGCAAACGAAAAAGCGGTTGCACTTTTCCTTGACGGAAAGATAGGCTTTACAAAACTTTTCGACCTTGTTATAGAGGCAACCGAAAATACGGCATTTATAGCCGAACCCACACTTGATGATATTCTTATGACCGATGCTTCGGCAAGAGAATATGTCGTTTCTCATATCTAAACGGAGTGATTTTTTAAATGTTTCAATCCCTTTTAAGTCTTGTTGTAACGATTTTTATATTCGGACTGCTGATTTTCGTGCATGAATTCGGCCATTATATCGTTGCGCGTAAATTCGGTGTCGGAATTATCGAGTTTGCCATAGGCATGGGTCCGAAGATAAAGACGTGGAAAGGGAAGTATAACGATTTTACCTTGCGCGCTATACCGATAGGCGGTTTTGTTAATATGGTCGGGGAGTATGACGAAGAGATCCCCGAGGAACACAAATATAAGATTCCCCTCAACGAGCGTTCTGTCTGGAAGCGTATCCTTATTGTAATTGCAGGCCCGTTAATGAATCTTTTGCTGGCTTTTATCGTTATGACAGGCGTAGTGGCAAGCAGCGAGGTTATCGGCAGCACCGTCGTTTACGACTTTTTGGAAAACAGTGTCTCGAACGAGTACGGTCTGCAGGCAAGGGATCAGATAATACGGATCAACGGAAAAAAGATAAATTGCTATAACGATATGTCGTACAAGATAGTTTCCGACGGCATAGAGCCTGTGGATATAGTTGTGTTGCGCGACGGACAAGAGGTTGTTCTTAACGGCGTGCGATTCGGTACCGAAACCGACGACGGCATTGCTTTCGGCAAACAGGATTTTATGGTATATATCAAGAAAAAGACGGTTGAAAACGTACTTACCGAGGCGTTTTATCAAGCATCCTCTACGGTATATATGACAGTAGACTCGTTGGTAGATACGTTTAGCGGAAGATACGGCATGGAGGCAGTCGGAGGCCCCGTAGCGGTCGGAGGCGAGATAGACCAAACGATCAAGTCCAGCCAAGGGTTTGGAGATGCAGTAAGAAACATTGCGGTTTTGGTGGTGTTGATATCGGTTTCGTTAGGTATATTCAACCTTTTGCCGATTCCCGTGCTCGACGGAGGACGCTTGCTGTTTTATATAATCGAGGCGATAAGGCGCAAGCCGCTCAATCCCAAGTACGAGCAGGCAATAAGCGCGGTGTTTGCCGTGTTGCTGTTCGGACTGATGTTCTTTGTAATGATAAAAGATATTGCAGGGCTATTTTAATATGAAAACAAAAGAGATAAAAATAGGAAATATAACCATCGGCGGCGGCAACCCCATTGCCATCCAATCGATGACGAATACAAAAACCGCCGATAAACAATTGACCTTGGCTCAGATAAAATCGCTGTCTGCCGCAGGCTGCGATATAGTGCGCTTTACCGTGAACGATATGGAAGCGGCTGAGGCGATACCCTATTATGCCGAAAACACATCGGTTCCGCTTGTTGCCGATATACATTTTGATTATCGCTTGGCACTCGCGGCGGCAGAACGCGGTATTACAAAAATACGCATAAATCCCGGCAATATAGGCGAAAAAGAAAATATAAAAAAGGTTGCCGATGCTTGCAGAGCACGCAATATTCCCATCCGTATCGGAATCAACGGCGGTAGCGCCGAAAAGGAAATGTTGCTCAAGTACGGCGGCCCTACCGCCGAGGCACTTGCCGAAAGCGCGCTTTCAAACGCACGCATGCTCGAACAGTGCGATTTCGAAAATATAGTTCTCTCGGTAAAAAGCTCGGACGTAAAAACAATGGTCGATGCCGCAAGGATATTATCGCAAAAATGCAACTATCCTTTACATATAGGCGTGACCGAAACGGGTGACGTACGCCGAGGTAATATAAAATCTGCTATCGGCATAGGAAGTTTGCTTATAGACGGCATAGGCGATACCGTGCGCGTTTCTTTAACGGAGGATCCCGTGCAGGAGGTTGCCGCGGCAAAGGATATACTTTTCTGTTGCGGTATCGGCGGCGGTATAAATATCGTTTGCTGCCCGACCTGCGGAAGAACACAGTCGGACGTTATTCCCTTGGTTGCCGCGCTTGAGCGAGAAACAAGGAATATAAAGACCGACCGCCGTATTACGGTTGCACTTATGGGCTGTGCCGTAAACGGTCCCGGCGAGGCAAAACATGCCGATATAGGCGTTGCCTGCGGAAATAAAGAGGGCGTGCTGTTCCGCAAAGGCGAAATAGTAACAAAACTGCCCGAAGACAAGATAATTTCTACGTTAATGAACGAAATAAAGGAAATGCTTAATGCTTAACGAATTTCTTGCCAAATTCAAAAGAGCTTCCTTTTCGGATAAAGCAAAGGAAACAATATCTAAGTTCGATTCTTTCTCTGTAATGGTTGACCGCGAGCGTGTTTCGATCGCGGTAAAGGCAGAGCTTTCTTGCTATGCAGAGCCAAAGAGATTGTTCGATATCGAAGACGAGATAAAAAAGGCATATTCTTTGAATTCTGCAAACATATATCCTCGGTATAATATCCAATTCGAAGAAAAGCATATGGACGGCATAATCGAAACGCTGAAGCATATTTCACGGCTCGATTACGGCTTTTTCGATCAGTCGACTTATAATTATGACCGAATAAGCGGGATATTTACAATAAAACTCCGCGAGAACATTTCGGGCGATATACCCGAGGCAAACGGCGCAGA
>JAZTZF010000117.1:0-13196 GCA_045637325.1 Eubacteriales bacterium
TCGGGCATGGTGATATGATAAGCGCCGCCTCCCATTGCAACCGCAACGTCAAGACCGCCTGCACCGAAAGCAAGCATACCCAAACCGCCGCCCGTAGGAGTGTGGCTGTCCGAACCGATAAGTGTTTTGCCGGGGACACCGAAACGCTCGAGGTGTACCTGATGGCAGATACCGTTACCGGGACGCGAAAAATACAGTCCGTATTTCTTCGCACAGGTGCGGATATAAAGATGGTCGTCGGCGTTCATAAATCCGTTCTGCAGGGTATTGTGGTCGATATAAGCAACCGAAAGCTCGGTTTTTACGCGCGGGATACCCATAGCCTCGAATTCCAAGTACGCCATTGTTCCGGTCGCGTCCTGAGTAAGCGTCTGATCGATCCTAAGACCGATAGGCGTGCCTTTTATCATTTCACCTTCTACAAGGTGAGCTTTGATTATTTTTTGTGCAATAGTCAATCCGGACATTTTATGTTACCCTTTCTGTCTTCTATCTCTATGTAAGGCAATCTGCCGTGGAAGGTTCTGTATGCGGGGCGCATTATGCGTCGGCAGGTGATTATCTCCTCCAAGCGATGTGCGCACCAACCAGAAAGACGTGCGATCGCAAACAGCGGAGTGAACATCTCCTCGGGTATGCCGAGCATACGGTATACCAGACCCGAATAAAGGTCTACGTTTGCGCAGATAGCGTTGCCGTCCTGCATTTTGTCCTGCAACAATGCGGGTGCCAAGCGTTCTACCGAGTGCAAAAGCTCGAAATCCTCGCGCATGCCGAACATATCGCAATGCTCTTCTGCCGCCTTGCGGAGTATTGTTGCACGCGGATCGCTTAACGTATATACCGCATGTCCTACACCGTATATAAGACCGCTTCTGTCGCCTGCTTCGCGGTTCAACAGCTTTTTAAGGTATGCGCCTACCTCTTCATCGTCCTTATAGTCGCGTACATTTTGCTTGATATCATCAAGCATTCTGACTACTTTTATGTTTGCACCGCCGTGACGGGGACCTTTTAGCGCGCCGATACCTGCCGCTATTGCCGAAAACGTATCGGTACCAGAAGAAGTCAATGCGCGTACCGCAAAGGTCGAGTTATTACCGCCGCCGTGCTCGGCATGGAGAATAAGACATTTATCAAGCAGTTTTGCTTCCTCATGCGTGAACTTGCGGTCGAAACGCAACATCGAAAGTATATTCTCCGCCATGCTTTGACCGGGGATCGGAGAATGAAGGAAAAAGCTCTCGTTATCGTAATAGCGCTTTTTAACCTGATATGCCGCCGTCATTATCATCGGCATGCGCGCAATTATCATCAACGACTGACGAAGCACATTGTCGATCGAGTTATCATCGGGATTTTCGTCATAGCTGTACAGCGCGAGCACGCTTCTGGCAAGCTTGTTCATAATATCGGGGCTCGGAGCGCGCATTATCATGTCTTCGATAAAAGACATGGGAGGATCGCTGTATTCATCCATGATAGTATCATAGAAATCCAATTCCTCGTTTGTGGGCAGAGAGCCGAAAAGCAACAGCCACGATGCCTCGTCATAACCGAAACGGTCATGACGCTCGGTGGCATCTATAATGTCGTTTATGCTGACACCGCGATAAAACAGTTCGCCCTCGCAGGGAACACGCTCATACTCGTTAATAACATAACCGTGAACGTTACTTACCCTTGTAATACCTGCCAATACACCCGTACCGTCGGGGTTACGCAGACCGCGTTTTACGCCGTATTTCACATACAGTTTATCGTCAAACGCAGAATGCTCGCGCAGGGTATCGGCAAGCATTTCTATACTCAATTTATTATTCATAGCAACCAATTCCTTCCTGTTAGGACCTTTCGAGAATACAAATAAGCAATTTTCTGTAATATTTGCGGATTACCTAATTCCGACCGATTCTGCAAGAAGGTCTTTCATCGAATAGAATCCGTTTTTCTTTTCTGCAATATATTCAGCCGCCTTCAGCGCGCCTTCTGCAAACAGAGCGCGGCTCTCGGCAGTATGTTTCAGACTGATAGTTTCGCCGTTACGGCTGAGCAGAACCTCGTGCTCGCCGAATATTCCGCCGCAACGAACCGAGGATATACCTATCTCGTTATTCGGGCGGACGATACGCCGCGAGGTACGGTCGGTTACGAACTCGGTACCGTCGGGCATAAGCTCGGCTATCCCCTCGGCGATCATAAGCGCGGTACCGCTTGGAGCATCCAGCTTGTTGCGGTGATGCTTCTCGATAATCTCTATATCGCAATCGCCGCCGAGTGCATTATAAGCACTGCGGCAAAGGTCGATAAGAAGATTTATACCGAGCGACATATTACGCGAATAAAAAACCGCATGTTCGGCAGAAAGCGACTTTAGCATTGCAAGCTCGCTCTCGGTATGGCCTGTAGATGCCACAACACAAGGGGTACCTGTTCTGCGCGCAAAAGCGCATATTTCGGGTACTGCGGTATGATGCGTAAAATCAATCACCGCATCTGCCGATTCTTTTACATCCTCTATAGATCTGTAAAATGGGATATCTTCGAAATCGGGCTCGCCGAATTTATCCACAGCCGCCGCAAGCTCTATACCTTTTGCCTTGGCCGAGGCGATTATTTCCCTGCCCATTCTGCCGCAAGCACCGTTTACAATTATCTTCATGTTTTTTCCTTCTGTTTGTTTTTTTTAGATCAAACCCTGCTCGCGCATAAGTGCAAACAGTTTTTCGTCATAGACAGGCTCCATAGGGCAAAGCGGCATACGGAATTCGTTATTGCAAAATCCCATTTTCGCAAGAGCGGTCTTAACGGGGATCGGGTTGACCTGCATGAACAAGCCGTTCATAAGGCGCATATACTTCAGCTGCAGCGAAGCGGCTGTTTTGAAATCGCCGTCAAGACAAAGCCTGCTTATACGGTGTGCCTCGGCAGGCATAATGTTCGAAAATACCGAAATAACGCCTATTGCGCCCATCGACATAAGCGGTACTATCTGATGATCGTCGCCGCTGTACATATCGAGTTCGCCTGCGCATGCCTCCAAAACCTCCATCATAAGCAACAGATCTCCGCTTGCTTCCTTGGTGGCAACGATATTTTCGTGTTTTGCTATTTCCTTATAGGAATCCTTGGAAATGCAAAAACCTGTTCTGCCGGGAACATTATAGACGATACACGGCAGGTTTACCGAGTCGGCAACCATATTAAAATGGGTTACTATGCCTTTTTGAGAGCACTTATTGTAATAGGGTGTTACCAAGAGCAAACCGTCTGCCCCTGCGCGCTCTGCAAACTTTGAAAGATCTATTGCATACTGAGTATTATTCGAACCGGTTCCGGCTATAACCGGAACGCGGTGATTGACCTTTTCTATTACAAACTCAACAACACGCTTATGTTCATCATCATCCAGAGTTGCGGGTTCACCCGTTGTTCCGCAGACAACGAGCGCATCGATACCGCCGTTTATCTGGAACTCGAGTATATTCTCAAGTGCCTTATAATCAACCTCGCCGTCCTTGAACGGTGTAATGAGCGCCGTAGCAGCTCCTTTGAAAATTGTTTTATTAGTAGCCATAATATCCCCCTCAGCGGATCATATAATATGTTCATATAATATATATTCAGTATATTCTATCACCGCAAACGCAAATTGTCAATAATTTATAAATAATACCTTAACTTTTATTACAATAATCGAGCAAAAAAAGAGACCGCTTTAATTGCGATCTCTTTTGAATCTGTTTTCCGTGGCTTTTTAGCCGAGTACGATTTCCTTGTTCTGTTCCGAAGAATCGTACATTGCCTGCATCATGGTAGCGGTAATGATAGCCTTGTCGATGTGAGAAGGAAGCTTTTCGCCGCTTCTTACGCAGTCAACGAATGCGTTGATCTCGTTTTCGAAATGGTTGCTGGCGGTGAACTTGGGTTTGAAATCGATCAAGGTGTTGCAGGATGTGGTATAAAGGGTGAAGTCGCCGCCGTAGTTAAGACGGATACCTGCCTTGGTACCGATGAAGTCGATATATGTTTCGGCAACACCGATATTCTGTGCCCATGCACCGTTAAGAGTGATGGTAGGACCTTCGGTGCGGACAAAGCCGGTAACAAAATCGTCAACGTCGTAGGTACCGTTGAGATCCTTGGTAATTTCCGACCACATGCTGTTATACACATAGTTAGGCATGTCTACGCCGAGCTTAGAGAATGTCTTGGCAGAAACGGTAAGAGGCTTGGGATCGTCCATACAGTACATAACGATATCGAGATAGTGAACGCCCCAGTCGATAAGAACGCCGCCGCCCGAAATGGATTTATCGGTAAATGCACCGCCGAGTCCGGGGATGGAACGGTGAGCGCGGAAGCTGACGTATATATGATAAACCTCACCAAGCTCGCCCGACTGAATGATCTCGCGAAGTCTGTTAACCGCAGAGTTAAAGCGGTTTACAACGCCGATATTAAGGATCTTGCCGGTCTCGTGCTGAACCTGTTGCATTTCAAGTGCCTCGGAAAGGGTTCTTGCCGCAGGCTTTTCGCAGAGTACGTGTTTACCTGCTCTGAGGAAGTCGATAGTGATGGTTTTGTGCATCTTGTTGGGGGTACAAATAGAAACCGCCTCGATTTCGGGGTCGTTAAGAATCTCGTGGTAATCCTCTACGGCAGTACCGCAACCGTATTTCTCTACAGCCTCGTCTGCTCTGGACTTGATAATATCGCAGAAATACTTAATTTCCACCTTATCGTTCTTCATATAAGCGGGGATATGTGCACTGTTGGCGATAGTACCGCAACCGATAATTGCGATCTTCATTTTAGACATAATATGTTTCCTCCAAAATCATACAATAATTTATGACTGCCTTATTTTAACATATCCAACCCTACTTTTCAATAGATTTTCCGACAAAAAACAAAAAAACTCTTGACAGGATATTACAAGCCGATTATAATTGTTAGAGTAAAAAGCTGTGAAGGGGACTAAGCTATCGTCCGTGCGCTTTTCAGAGAGCCGTTGGTTGGTGCGAAACGGCAGGTGCTTCGATATGCGAACTCACCCCGGAGCTGCCGTTCCGAGGTTTTTTCATTAGGTTCGGTCGGGTTTCTCGCCGTTATCAAGAGAGCGTGCTGCTTGGCGCGTGCAAATGATAATATTGATTTACCCATGCTCTATTTATGCTTTTTGTCATAGATAGAGTTGTTTTATTTTAGATCTCTGTAAAGGAGCACAAAACATGAAGTTATCCTTCTCTACTCTCGCATGTCCCGGATACGGTTTTTCGGACATATATGCCATGGCGACCGATCTTGGTTTTGACGGTATCGAGGTACGCGGCCTCGGATTGGACATATTTGACAAGAATCACAACATGCCGTTTGCGCCGGAAAGCCTTGCCGACACGGTACGCAAGCTCGCGTCGCTCGGTTTGGAGGTTCCCGTATTAAGCTCGGATTGCTGTCTGAAACACAGCGTGCTTGCCGAAGAAAACAAGCGTATAATCACCGAATATATAAACGCCGCAAAAGCACTTGGAACAAAATATGTGCGCGTTTTGGGCGATGACGGCCCCGAGCCTATAGACAACGGCAACGATGACGAGGTTCTTAAACAGCTTCTTGACATGCTGCCTTTAGCCGAAGAAGCAGGTGTAACCCTACTTTTGGAAACAAACGGAGTTTACAGCGATACGGCAAGGCTAAAGGATCTACTCGACAGGGTTCCCAGCGACAACGTTGCGGCACTTTGGGATATTCACCACCCCTACCGTTTTGCAAACGAATCGCCCGAGACGACAATACAAAATCTCGGTATGTATATTGCCCACGTTCATATCAAGGACAGCATCGAGGAAAACGGCAAGATAATCTATAAATTGATGGGTGAAGGCGACATGCCCATCGAGGATATGATAAGAGCACTCGGTTCTATTAATTTCGACGGTTATCTCTCGCTCGAATGGGTAAAGCGCTGGGCTCCATATCTACAGGACGCAGGAATAATATTCCCTAATTATGTAAACTACATGAGCCGCTTTATCGGAAGATCATACGGTGCGAACACGCTTATAGACGATCTGCGCGGTCAGGGCAAGTATATCTGGCAGAAAAACATGCTTATCGACCTCACCTTCCCTCAGGTACTTGACAGGGTTTGCGAGGCGTTTCCCGATCAATATGCTTTTCGTTTTACCGAATGCGATTACACCCGTACCTACCCTCAGTTCCGCGACGACGTAGACAGATTCGCTCGCGCACTTATTTCGCTGGGTGTAAAGCGAGGCGACCACGTTGCGATATGGTCTACCAATCTTCCTCAGTGGTATATTACCTTCTGGGCAACGACAAAGATCGGCGCGGTTTTGGTTACCGTAAATACGGCTTACAAGATATACGAGATCGAATATTTGCTCCGCCAATCGGATACACATACATTGGTAATGTGCGACGGCTACAAGGACAGCGATTACAACGCGATCATGCACGAGCTTTGCCCCGAGCTGAACGAGCACAAGGCAGGCAAGCCTTTATACAGCAAGCGTCTTCCCTTCCTCCGCAATGTTATTACCATACAGAGCGAGCAAAAGGGCTGTCTTACATGGGAGCAAGCGGTAGGATATTCCGACTTTACCCCTATCGAGGAAGTGTACAGACGCGCTTCGCTTATTAACAAGCACGACGTCTGCAATATGCAATACACCTCCGGCACCACGGGGTTCCCGAAAGGTGTTATGCTTACCCACTACAATGTTGTAAACAACGGCAAAAACATCGGTGACGGCATGGATCTTTCGACCGCCGACCGAATGATGATACAGGTTCCCATGTTCCATTGCTTCGGCATGGTTCTTGCCATGACGGCTTCGATGACACACGGCGTTACCATGTCTCCGCTTTCGTACTTCTCTCCCAAGCGCGCGCTCGAGTGCATAAACAAGGAAAAGATAACCTGTTTCCACGGCGTTCCCACCATGTTTATTGCATTGCTCGAAAACGAGAATTTCGACAAGACCGATTTTTCTCATATGCGTACGGGCATTATGGCAGGTTCTCCCTGCCCCGTAAAGGTTATGCAGGACGTTGTCGATAAGATGCACATGACAGAGATCACCATAGTTTACGGTCAGACCGAGGCATCGCCCGGTTGTACGATGAGCTTGACTACCGACAGTCTTGATGCGCGCGTAAACACCGTAGGCGGTGCCATGTTCGGTGTCGAGTGTAAAATAATTGACCCCGAAACCGGCGATGAACTGCCCGATAACGTTGACGGCGAGTTTGTTGCGCGCGGATATAACATCATGAAAGGCTATTACAAGATGCCTCAGGCAACCGCTATTGCGATAGACGAAAACGGTTGGTTGCACACGGGCGACCTTGCAAGACGCACCCCCGAGGGTTATTACAAGATCACCGGCAGAATAAAGGACATGATAATCCGCGGCGGCGAAAACATCTATCCGAAGGAAATAGAAGACTTTATATATACGCATCCCAAGGTAAAGGACGTTCAGGTAATAGGCGTTCCCGACGTTCAGTACGGCGAGGAAATAATGGCGTGCATTATTCCCAAAGAGGGCGAAACACTTACCGAGGACGAAATAAAAACCTATGTCCGCGAACATATGGCGAAACACAAAACACCGAGATATGTTTCGTTTGTGTCCGAATTCCCGATGAACGCGGCGGGCAAAATACTTAAATACAAGATGCGCGAAAACGCAGTAGAAGAACTCGGACTCAAAAAAGCCGCATCTATAGAAACGGCATAATTATGTAAACCGATTTGTCACTCCCCGATTGCATATTCTGGGAGTGACAGCCATTTTTTGCAAAGGAGTTTTTTATGAACGGAAGAAACATTTTCAGTGACATTAAAACTGCGGGATACGATTGCGCTTTGTTCCTTGACGAAACGAGCCAACACTATCTGAGCGATTTTTACAGCACCGACGGAGCAGTGATCGTTTCGTCTGCGGAAACCGCGTTGTTTGTCGATTCCCGTTATTTCGAGGCTGTCGAAAACGACAAAAAAGCAGGCAGACTGAGCGATGACGTAAATCCCTATTTGTTTGCGAAAAGCATTTTTGACGTTATTGCGGAATATATTGGATCAATCGGCGCAAAAAAGGTTTGCTTGGACCCCGCGCTTATAACAATACGACAGTTGCAGATATTGCAGGACAGATGCAAAGAGGTTGAGTTTGGTTATCTTTCCGACGTATGCCTTAAACACAGGCGCGTAAAAACAGCCGAGGAGATTGCCAAAATACGCAAGGCTCAATCCATTACCGATGCCGCTTTTACACACATATTGGGTTTTATAAACGAAGACCGAACCGAGCTTGAGGTTGCGGCAGAGCTTGAATATTTCATGCGCAGTCACGGAGCAAATGCGTTGGCGTTCGAAACCATTGCCGTTTCGGGAAAGAACTCCTCGCTTCCCCACGGTGTGCCGACCGAGAGCAAACTCGTAAAGGATTCTTTCTTCACTATGGATTACGGCGCAAAATACGCGGGATATTGCTCGGACATGACGAGAACCGTCGTTTTGGGCAAAGCCGATGATGAAATGAAACGCATCTACAACACCGTTCTGACCGCGCAGAGCGAGGCAATGAAATATATCCGCGCGGGCGTTAGCGGCAAGGATGCCGACATGGCGGCAAGAAAGGTTATCAACGACGCAGGTTACGGCGAGTATTTCGGTCATTCGCTCGGGCACTCGCTCGGTCTTGAAATACACGAACGCCCCTCTGCTTCTCCGAAAAGCGAGGATATACTCGTAAGCGGCAACATCGTTACGGTTGAGCCGGGCATTTATATTCCGGGCAAATACGGCGTAAGAATAGAAAACATGGTGCTCGTTACCGAAAACGGTTGCGAGAATCTTACAAACAGCGATAACAGTTTGATAGAGCTCTGATCGATTGCCGACAAAAAATATCCAAATTCGTGTCAATAGGGCTTGTCAGACCAAAAAACACTTGACAAAATAAGGGTTTTCATATAAAATAAGGTAGTTAATAATATTTGTCTATAAATAGGACATAAATCAGGAGGAAATAATATGATTTCTGCAGGCGATTTCAGAAACGGTCTGACCTTTGAAATGGACGGTCAGCTTATGCAGGTTATCGAATTTCAGCACGTTAAGCCCGGCAAAGGTGCCGCATTCGTAAGAACCAAGATGAGAAACATCATCTCCGGCGCGGTTATCGAAACTTCTTTCAACCCCACCGCAAGATTCCCTCAGGCCATCGTTGAAAGAAAGGATATGGAATACAGCTACACCGACGGCGATCTTTATTACTTTATGGATCCCCAGACATACGATCAGGTTCCCCTCAACGCGGACAAGCTCCCCGACAGCTTTAAATTCGTTAAAGAGGGCATGACCTGCAGACTTATGTCCTACAAGGACAACGTATTCTCGGTTGAACCTCCCATTTTCGTTGAATTGGAAGTTACCGCTACCGAACCCGGTGTCAGAGGCAACACTGCTACCAACGTTACCAAGCCCGCTACCGTTGAGACTGGCGCCGAAGTAAAGGTTCCGATATTCATCAACGAGGGCGACGTTATCAAGATCGACACCCGTACCTGCGAGTATTTGGAAAGAGTATAAGTCGCTACGCTCTCCGTCGAAAACACGCGTTTTCAATGGCTTTTAGATGTCCGTACACTCGCGTCTCGCGCCTCGTGCCATGCACTCGACACTCGCGGACATCATAGGTATAATTTTTAAGGCACCTGTCCTTAAAAATTATAAAATTTCATTGTATATTTTTGAATGAAAAACATAATCCTAAATTAAAAAGGAGATAGTACTATGAACGTATCCGAAAAGGCTGCATATATCAAAGGTCTTATGGAAGGCATGGAAATTGACACCTCCAAGGGCGAGGGCAAGCTTTTGGCCGCTATCGCCGATCTGCTTGAGGATCTTTCGCTCTCCATTCAGGATCTCGAGGACGAAACCGCAACTCTTAACGATTATATCGAGGAGATCGATGAAGATCTCGGCGCGGTTGAAGAAGATCTTTATTGCTGCGATGACGACGATTGCGATTGCGACTGCGACTGCGACTGCGATTGTGATTGCGACTGTGATTGCGATGATGACGATTGCTGCTGCGAATGTCTTGAGCTCGAATGTCCCGTTTGCGGCGAGCCGGTTTATATCGACGAGTGCGATGCAGAAAAGATCGACGAGCTTGAATGCCCCTCCTGCGGCAAGGTTCTTACTCTTGTAGAGACCGATGCCGACGAGGACGACTGCGATTGCGGTTGCTGCGATTGCGAATAATAACGAGTTTTAATAATGATGCGGCAAGCAAACGCTTGCCGCATTATTTTGGGTGAACACATGAGCATAACCAGAGAAATTATCGATGTACATACACATATTTGGCCGGATAAGATCGCCATACGTGCCGCCGACAACATTGTTAATTACTATTCTGTCCCAAGGCAGGGCGACGGATCGGTGAAGGGGTTATTCGACGGCGCAAGCCGTTTTGATAACATCAGGTTTGTTATATCCTCGGCAACGCTGAGACCCGACAGGGCGCACGCCATGGTCGGGAACGATTTTTTGATAAACGCCGCAAATGACGACAACCGTTTTATTCCGCTTGCTTCGTTCCATCCCGAAATGGGGTTTGACGAATCGGTGAGCGAGCTCGAGCGTTGCAAAAAGCTGGGCGCGAAAGGCATAAAGATACATTCCGACTTCCAAAGATTCTTTATCGACGACGCAAACGCCATAGAAATCTATAAAGAGGCGGCGCGCCTATCCATGCCGATACTCTTCCATGTCGGCGACAAGAACACCGATTTTTCCACGCCGAAAAGAGTCTGCACGGTTATAGAAAAGGTGCCCGAGCTTACCGTTATTGCTGCGCACATGTGCGGTTACGGTGTTTGGGACGAGGCGGAGGACTATCTTATCGGTTCTCCCGTATACACCGACACGAGCGAAGCACTTCTTGGCATGGACGGCAAGGGATTGTACCGTCTTATCGAGAAGCACGGCGTGAACAAAGTGATGTTCGGCAGTGATTATCCCCTCTGGAACACCGATTTTGCTTTTGAACAGCTCGAAAGCATCGGTCTGTCCGAAAGCGAAAAGCAACTCATCTATGCCGGCAACGCAAAAAAGGTTTTTGGTGTTTGAGTTTTTTCATTAATTAATTCATTTGAAATTTTTGAAAAGAGAGCGAGAGAGGAAAACTTTTTATAAAAAGTTTTCCTCTCGCATAATTATTTTATACACAAAACAAAAATACAACGGTTGTTACGCCGTTGTATTGTTTGTATTGCTTACTGAACAGAAGCTTATCTGTACTTGCGCTTACGAGCCGCTTCGGACTTCTTCTTGCGCTTTACGCTGGGCTTTTCGTAATGTTCTCTCTTACGAATCTCAGCAGGAACGCCGCTTCTGAGATAAGATCTCTTGAATCTGCGGAGAGCGCTATCGATGGTTTCGTTCTCCTTAACTCTTACCTCTGCCATTTTATACCCTCCCTTACATCGGTTTCCGAGGAAATCGCATCTATTGGGGACATTATATCAAACATTTCGACACATGTCAACAAAAGAATTAACAATTTCTAATAAATCTGTTCTAAATTACAGCGCTTTCTTTGCGGTCTCTACGAGAGATGCGAATGCTGCTTTATCGTTTATAGCGAGCTCGCTGAGCATCTTACGGTTGAGCTCGATACCGCTCTTCTTAAGGCCGTACATAAAGCGGGAGTAATTGATTCCCTCTACCTTGCACTGTGCGGAGATACGGGTAATCCAGAGAGAACGGAAATCTCTCTTCTTCATTTTTCTGCCGGCGAAAGCGTAGTTGCCGCTCTTGAGAACAGCCTGCTTTGCCATCTTAAAATGTTTGCTCTTTGCGCCCCAATAACCCTTGGCGAGCTTGAGCATTTTATTTCTTCTTTTTCTGGTTGCCAATGCACCTTTAATTCTTGCCATCTTTACAAACCTCCGTCAATTATTTATAAGGGATCATTCTCTTAAGATCGTCATAACGAGCATCGCTTACATAAGATGCCTTACGAAGTGCTCTCTTGGTCTTGCTGGGCTTAAGGCCGGTCTTATGACGCTTACCGGGGTGATTCATCTTGATCTTACCGGTTGCGGTGAAGGAGAAACGCTTTGCGGAAGCTTTGTGTGTTTTAATTTTTCCCATTGTTATAATTCCTTTCGGTTATTTTGTTTTTTTAGGCGCAAGTATCATCGTCATGTTTCTTCCGTCAAGAAGAGGCTTCTTTTCGATAACTGCGTTCTCGCCGCAGCCCTCGGAAAAGCGATCGAGCAATTGGGCACCCAGCTCGGTATGCGCCATCTCTCTGCCGAAAAATTTAACGATCACCTTGACTTTATTCCCCTGTGCGAGGAACTTAAGAGTGTGATTGAGTTTGGTGTTAAAATCGTGAGTGTCTATACGGCACTTTAGCTGGATTTCCTTAAGTTCGATAATTTGGCGCTTTTTGCGCTGTTCTTTTTCTCTTTTTTCTTTCTCGAAACGGAACTTGCCGTAATCCATTATCTTGCACACGGGGGGTACAGAATCGGGCGCGATCTCGACAAGGTCGAGCTCTGCCTCGTTGGAAAGGCGAAGTGCTTCGGAAAGCTTCATAACGCCGAGCTGATTACCGTCCGCGCCGATAACGCGAACTTCACTGGCTCTTATTTCTTCATTGATTGAGGAAGAAGGTTTAGTGGCGATGAGAGGACACCTCCAAAATTAATGTGATTTTTACAAAAAATAAAGCAAAGCAGACAACCCGCTTTGCACAGCCAAAAAACACATACGGCATAGCTATACCGCAGTGATAATATTGACCGAGCTTGGCTTGATGCCGCAGGGTGAGAGCAAGGCTCTACTTCTTTGTGCCAGTAAATATTACCACAATAATACCGTTTTGTCAATACTTTTTTACAAAAAAATCCTTTGTTTTAACATAAAAATAGCAAAGCATTTTAGCCTTGCATACAATGCTTTTGAGGAGGTATTTATTATGCCAATGCTGTTTTTAAGTCCGTCTACACAGGAATACAACATATATTACGACGGGAGGGGAAGTGAAGAATACTATACCAATCTGATCGCAGACTATATGGAACCCTATCTGACCGCAAGCGGAATAACCTTTACCCGCAATAACCCCGAGGGATCGGTG
>JAZTZF010000118.1:0-10797 GCA_045637325.1 Eubacteriales bacterium
CTGCCATAATCCAGATACATGGCAAACAGATGGCGGAACCCTGTATTCGGCGCAGGATATATTTGACAAAGCTGTTAGGTATAAAGAGTATTTCGGTAACGAGGGCGGTATAACAATTTCGGGCGGTGAGCCTTTATTGCAACCCGAGTTTGTACGAGCGGTATTTGAGCTCTGCCGTTACGGATCTATCAATACGTGTCTGGATACGTCGGGATCTATTCTTAACGATGATATCAAGAATATGCTTGATTTTACCGACAGAGTGTTGTTGGACGTCAAATACACAAATGATTCGCAATACCGTGAGCACGTGGGTTGCAGTATCGAAAAACCGTTGGAGTTTCTTTCGTATCTGCAAAGCATTAACATGCCCGTTACAATACGTCAGGTTATTATTCCTACGCTAAATGACAATACAGAAAACATTCAACGGCTTAAAAAGATTGCAAGAGAGCATAGTTGTGTTGAAAAAATCGAACTTTTGCCGTTCAAAAAGATTTGTCAGATGAAATACGACAATCTTAATTTGCCGTTCAAATTCGCACACATACCCGAGCCGAAAAGGGAGGACATGGCGCGTTTTGAAGAAATGATAAATGCATGATATGATTTATTAGGCAATAAAATACAAACAAGCCGTCGCAAGTTGTTTTGCGACGGCTTGTTTTATTGAAAAATTATTTCTGATATTCTTCCGGTAGAAATTCCATCGGGATATACTTATAAAGGGTATCTAACAAGGTTTGCTTGGAAAATTTGCCGTTTACAAGTGTGGGACCTTTGCCAAGCTCATATACACAAACGCCGTGTGCTTTTGCTTGTTCCTCGGTATAGTCGGAAAGATAACAAATTTTGAAATCACGATAACCGGTATCGTTGGAGGCTATGCTGTTCTTTTTTACATAGTGTGTAACGGTAGGAACAAACAGAGGAGATTCGATAGAGATTTCACCTGTTTCTGCATCCTTTACAATATCAAGCGAAAGCATGCCTGCAAGCATATTCTTTCCTGCTACCATGCCCGAAACAAAGTTGCCGAGCGAATAAACCACCAATGTTTTATGACCGCTTTCGGATGTCATCCATTGCATGGGCTGAATAACGTGGGGGTGCATACCCAGAACAACGTCAACGCCGAGGTTGCACATAAGGTTTGCATAGTGCTTTTGATCGCTGTTTATCGAAAAAGTATCCTCATAACCCCAGTGGCAGGAAACGATAATAAAGTCTGCTACTTGTTTAGCGCAAGCCACCTGTTTTTTAATAAGCTCGTCGCTGAAATAGGGGATTACAAAGTCGCTGTTTTTAATTCTTATACCGTTCGTATCGTATGTGTACGCAAGGAATGCAATTCTGATACCCTTGCTCTCAATAACGGTTATATTTTCTGTGGAAGCTTTGTTGGGGTAGTACCCGATGACATCTAGTCCTGCACTGTCAAATACATTGTAGCAGTTTTCGAGGTAACGAGTGTTGCCGGAGTCGAGCATGTGGTTATGCGCCAAATTTACAACGTCGAAACCAAGGTCGATAACCGTGTCTGCGGCAGGCTTGGGGGAGTTAAAGCAGGGATAACCAATTATTTTTCCGCTTGTTCCGCCGATAAGTGTTTCCTGATTTATGTAAGAAACATCCGCATCTTTGATTTGAGCCGCTACATGTTCATATATCGAATCAAATTCGTATACTGCATTGTGGGGGTCGGAGGTATCAACCTTGGTGTTATTGTTTCTTGCGGCGCGCTCAAGTGCATCATAGAACACAGAGGGATGTATGATGTTGTCGGGGCAGGCAAGAAAACTTACAACAGTATCTTGAGGAATAGTACTTTCTTCTTCTGAGGCAGTGTTGTCTACAGAAGAATCGCTAATATCTCCGTCTGTTGAGGTTGAGGGTTCCGACGATGAAGAGTTGGTTGAATCTGTCGAACTGTTATCTGTTGCATTTTCGCCGCATGCAACCATAAATGTTAACGTCAAAAATACAGCAAGTAAAACAGCAAATATTTTTCGTGTGCAATTTGCCATGATATGACCAGCCTTTCTACAATTGTTTATTATCTTTTATTATAATGTTTTTTCTGAAAAAAGCAACCGTTTTTATTCATTATTGTGTCGAATTCATGTCGAAAAATCGTAAATACTTGACAATATAATCAAAAAAATATATAATTAAGGTAATAATTTGAGGAGATTTCTGTATGCAACGAATATTAGCTTTTATTTTCTCATTGGTTTTGGTTTTTCAGATCGGATTTGTATATATAGGTAATGATATAAACGATAACTACATACAAACAAATCAGTCGGTGAATACTGCCGAGATATTTTGTTCGGTTCCCGTTGTGAATTGCTTGGCAATGAATAATTCGATTATCATTAATGATGGCAAAACATCTGCCGATGTTCTTGAATATAAGCAGATGAGCACCGAAAAGATATTAACGGGTGATTATATTTCGCAGTTGTTAATGATTAATAAAACCAAACTTTTGCGCGATCTGAAAAAAGCCAACCTGACAAAAATCGTATTTATAGTTATATGTATCGTCGTAATTATTACGGTAGTAATAGTTATGCTTTTGAAAATAAGAAAAAACGAGAATAATAAGAGGGAGAAAAAATGAAAAAGCTTGTTCTATTTGTATTAATTTCTGCATTGATTTTATCAATCGCGTCTTTTTCCGTTTCTGCGGAAATTGCTACCGATACCACGATTAATGTTTCGTATGAATATAACAGTGATAACGGAAATATCACCATAATCGGTAAATTCACTGACATTAAACCCGAGGGCGGAATTGTCGCGTTGGAATATGATGTTAAATACGATCATACCGTTCTTGAGCTTGTAAAGACGGAACCTCTTTATCCCGAGCGTTGGTCTGACTTGATCAAAAACGAGTCTATCGAGGATTTGTCAAGAGCAATGGGTAACGGTAATTATCGCTGGGCCTTTGCGGTTATTCCTCTCGGTAAGGGTGCAAAATCAAGCGATGAAGTCGGAATTAAGCTTGAGTTTAAGCCTATTAAACAACAGTCTACAAATATCAGATTGGAATATGTTGATCTTGTCACCGAAATTGTTGAGAACGGCAAGACCATGGATTTTATTCACATTTCAGGAAATTCCGTGTCTGTTGATGTAAGTGTGGACGACCCCGAAAACCCTGATATTGAAAAGAGTGACGTTCTTGTAGGAGAAGACTCTTCCTCCGAGAGCGATACCGATGTTAGCGGTGATGTCGAAAACACTTCTCCTACATCTGATGACAGCGAATATAACTCCGAGAGTGATATAATATCAATGCCGAGCATTGATATTAGCGATTATGTTAATGACACTGCTATAAGCAACGATAATCCGGATGATTCAACAGGAGCCGAAAACAAATGGCTCATCTGGGTGCTTTCTGCTGTTGGCGTTGCCTGTGTTGCGGCAGTCGGTGTTTTTGTGTTTGTTAGATCGAAAAGAGGCAATAAATAATGTTTAGGTTTATCAAAGAGAATAGTGGTATCATCATTAAATTCATGCTTACGCATTTAACTATGTCTATACTTGGATTGATGGTTGGCCTTGCCGTACTCACACTTGAGGACGGCTCTAACGGAATAAGCTCGATTGCTTTGATTGCAAGCGCTTTTACGGTAGGATTTATGTGTTTCATGCATTACGATGATTCCTTCTTTTGCGCAGTAAAGGAAGGTATACAGCTCCGTGCGGAAAACAGAAAAACCGATACGTTTAAAGGTTTGAAAATTGCTCTCGTTGCGTATTTACCGGTTATTTTGATCGGGATTGCGACAATTCTTGTCGTTGTTCTTACTCCCGAAGGTCAGGATGCAACACCGATTCCTTTGCTTTTGTTCTATTTATGTCAAGGCAGTTTTCTCTGTCTATACAAGTTGATCGATTATATGGGTATAATAGGTTATGTGATTGTTACACTTTTCCCTGCGATAATCGCGAGCACACTTGGTTATGCAATCGGTTCCAAAGACAAAACTCTCCGCGGCATGCTTGGCATGAATGTAAAACCGCCGTTTGACGGCCCTTTGGAGAGAAAACCTAAGGGTAAGAACGGCGATCAGGAATAGCATATTGCAGGCTTGCATATAATCTTACAAATTTCGGTTTGTGAGGTTAATATGCGGACTAATGTTTTTAAGGAAGCGCGTATAAGCTTGTATATTCTTGCATCGCTTATGGCGCTTTCAATTTTGTTCTATGTTTTTGCTTCGATGTTCACTTCTGTGGGCTATAAAGGTTTTCGGAAAGCGAAACAAACGGTTGCCGAGCCATCTTATGTGCCTATAACGGTCATAATGGATCCGGGGCACGGCGGAGAAGATCCGGGCGCCGTTGACAACGGGTTAACCGAAAAGGATCTTAATCTTGACGTCGCGCTTTCATTAAACGACATTTTGACCGCTTGCGGCTACAATACTGCGCTTACCAGAACCGAGGACATGCTTTTGTACAAGCAAGGCGAGGAAAATCGAAAAAAGTATTATGATCTGCGCAACAGGGAAGTCTTTGCCGAAGAATTTGAAAATTCTGTATTTGTAAGTCTGCACATGAATAAGTTCCCTGCGGAATATTGCAAAGGCGCGCAAACCTTTTATTCCGAGCATGATATCGAAAGCAAAAACTTGGCAACGTCTGTACAGGAAAATGTGCGTTTATTGCAAAAAAACAACAAACGTGTTATAAAATCCGGCAACAACACTATTTATCTTTTGGATAATCTCGACATGCCTTCAATTCTGATAGAGTGCGGATTTCTTTCTAATCGTGAGGAAGCGTTGTCTTTATCCGACAAGAACTATCGTGCGGCACTTGCGTTTACAATATATTGCGGTATTGCCGAGTATTTGGAGAAAATATAATGAAAACCGAATTTGTCTGCGAAAATTGCGGATATATCGCGTCTAAATGGTACGGGCGCTGTCCGCAATGCACCGAATGGAATAGTTTTGTCGAGCGCGACAGCGAGCCTGCACCCTCGTCAAAGACAAAAAAAGCGCGTTCTAACAACGCTGCTGTCACTGACAAGCCAAAGGCATGCCGAATTAAGGATATTTCTTTTTTGGAAAAAGAGCGTACAAGCACGGGTATCGGAGAATTTGACCGTGTGCTTGGCGGAGGCATTGTTTCGGGTTCTGTCGTTCTTCTTTCGGGTGAACCGGGGATAGGGAAGTCAACACTCCTCTTACAGATATGCAGTCAGCTTGGTAACCATGGGCGGGTATTGTATATCACCGGTGAGGAGTCCTCATCTCAAATAAAAATCAGATGCCGTAGACTCGGTGTTGAAAATGATGAGGTTTTTATATTAAGTGAAAACAATATAGATAATATCATTGCCGAGATAAATACGTTGGCTCCCAAAGTGGTCATTATCGACTCTATACAGACGATGTACGACGATAACTATCCGTCTTCTCAAGGTAGTGTAACGCAGGTGCGTCAGTGCGCTCTGAGGCTTATAAGCAAGGCCAAGGAGGATGGAGTTTCGATGCTGCTTGTCGGTCATGTGAACAAAGAAGGCGCTATTGCGGGACCCAAGGTATTGGAACATATGGTTGATGCGGTGTTGTACTTCGAGGGCGATAAACAGCATGCATACCGCATAGTTCGTGCCGAAAAGAACCGCTACGGTTCGACCAACGAGATCGGTGTTTTCGAAATGGGGGACGATGGGCTTACCGAGATCGAAAAACCGTCGGAAATGTTGCTCTCACAACGCCCAAAAGGCGTACCCGGGAATTGCCCTGTATGTGTAATAGAGGGAAGTAGGCCGATAATTGCAGAAGTGCAATGCCTAGCCACAACTACGGTTTATCCTTCACCGCGAAGAATGTCATCCGGTATCGATTATAATAGAACCACGCTCTTGTTGGCTGTTCTCGAAAAGCGTCTTGGTATGAAGTTTTCTACGCAGGACGTATATGTAAATGTTGCGGCAGGCATGAGACTTGTCGAGCCTGCATGTGACGCGGCGTGCGCTCTGGCTATGATATCTACGTATAAAAATGTACCTATTCCCGATAATTTGATAGTGTTCGGCGAAATAGGCCTTGCGGGAGAGTGCAGGTCTGTTGCAAATACGGGGCAGAGAATTAACGAGGCGGTGCGTCTTGGTTTTAAGAAAATTGCCATGCCGCACAGATCACTGAAATCCGCCCACGCGCCCAACGGAGTAGACCTAATACCGTTGCGCGGAGTGTTTGATCTGCTAAAATTGCTTGATGAATAATATTCATAAATTGTTAACAATTAAGATATGTTAAAAGAACTTTATTGCGAACCGTTTTTGCCTAAAAATAAGGTTTCGAGGGTATTCATATCGAGTTTGATGCCTGAAGAACTTGTTAATGAATTAAAATCAATGATGATAAAGCCGTATAAGCTTGGCAAGTCGCGTAATATGAGCGGCGAATTGGCTTATCATCCGGATATATTAGTAAATAATTTTCGTAAAGGAATGTGGCTCTGCGAGCATGATTCGGGTTATTTGCCGAATGGATTGCCAAACAAGCTTTTTAGAGAATCCGAAACAGAATTATCGAATTTATATCCGTTTGATTGTCCTTTTAATAATTTTCGTATAGGGCATGCCTTGATATGCGGCAAAAGTGCCGATTATTTAATAAGAGCCTACGCTAACTACGAGAATTTGTTAACGATTTATGTACCGCAGAATTATACAAAATGTTGCACTGTGTTAGTAAATGATCATGCAGTAATAACCTGTGATTATTATATCGGAAAAACAATGCGCAAATACGGGTATGACGTATTGACCGTAAGCGATAGCGATGAAATTGGATTGAACGGTTACAGCCACGGATTAATAGGCGGATGTGCCGCAAAGATATCCGCTGATACAATAGTCTTTACAGGTGACTTGAACAAATATAAATACGGTAATGATATAATAGATTTTTGCAACAATCATCACGTAGATGTTTTTTCGTTGACAAACAAACCGATGTATGATTACGGAGGAATACTTCCGATAACCGAACTCGTACCTAAACACGCTTCGTACGACGATGATACCGAAGATGTATCAAATCTGTTCATATAAGCATAATTAAAAGACCGCTTTAATAAAAGTAGGTCTTTTTTACATATTCCACCTCCCTATATTATATAAAATTTATATTTTATATAATGAACGATTTGTGGATAGGGACGTTTTTGTATTACTTCTCTGCAATTAGTTTTAAGAAAAAGCGGACATTCTAATGTCCGCTTAATATTTAACCTCTGTCAATAAATACGCGTTCGTTGCTCGACCAAGGATCTTCGGGACGTTCGTCGGGATGATCTTCATAATACGGATCGATTACGTATCTTTTTATTATCGGATAAGCACAGTACACACCTATATATGTTAAAAACGAAAATGCGAACATACATAGCAGTACTATCGAAAACTGTGGCAGCAAAATGTAGCAATACAGCAATATAACTGCAAATGCAATCGCAGCGAGTAATCCGACGAAGTTTCTCTTGAATCCGAGTACCGTTAAGAGGAATGAGTTCTTAATCATCTTCCCTATGGACATTTCGCAAGTAACGAGTTGAAGATAAATATAAAATCTCATTATATAATAAACAACGGCGAAGACTATTGAAGCATAGTAAAAGACCAAGAAAATAAACTCGCGGTTCGCCTCTACGCCGTATGCCAATATGTCGTATACCAACAGACAGATCAACAAAGCATCCATAATTCCGACAACGATGCCTTGCTTGATGTTTTTTTTGATTGCGTGGAAGAAATCGTTCCAGGTATCGATATGATCACCCGTACAAACATTTCTTATATTGTATACCATTCCTATTGTTGATAAGCCAAAGGTTAGGATCAATACCGATATGCTCCACATCAAGAAACGCGAGGCTGTGCTGACCACTCTCATGCCTACCGATGCACCGTAAATGCCATAGAGCGAAGCAATTGCAGGACCGCTATCGTTTTTCGACGCTGCACTGATCTGAGCATACAGTGGGTTTGCAGCTGTTGGTACGGTGTCATCAATGATGCCGGTCAGTCCAAACAATGCTACGAAGAAAAAGATATTACAGAGTGCAAAAATCAGGTTTGTTGCCGAGAACTTGCCAAGCCTCATCTTCATTAATCTGAAGAAAAAGCCGAACCCTAATTTCTTATCAAATTCAACTTGTTTTTTTGTTACGCCTTTTCCGGGTTTATTTGATCCGGAAAAAAAATCATATATCTTCCCCATTGGATTTCCTCATGCGCGTGGGTGGAATTTTATGTAACTGTTTTTCATCTTATCCTTAAGGAATTGAGTATATCGCTGTGTAGATGCAATATCCGAATGTCCTAAAATAAGCTGAATATCGTGAATATCGGCACCATTCTCGAGCAAGTGCGCGGCAAACGAATGCCTGAGAGTGTGCGGAGTGATGGTTTTCTTTATACCTGCGGACTGAGTATAGGACTTTAATATCTTCCAAAAACCTTGTCTTGTCATTCTTTCGCCGGTCACATTCACAAATAGTGCTTTTTCGCGCGAATCGCTGACAAGCATCATGCGTGCTTTTTCCAGGTATGTCGAGACTGCTTTAACGGCGATGGGATATATGGGAATGAATCTCTCCTTATCATCCGATCCGCAGCGAATGAACGAAAGCTGTATATTGATATCATCGACATTCAATCCGATAAGCTCCGAAACCTTAATGCCGGTTGCATAAAGAATTTCGAGCATCGCTTTGTCGCGCATGCCTTTGACATCAAGGGTATTCGGCTGAGAAAGTAAGTTCTCAATTTCCTTGGAGGTAAGCACCATGAGTTCTTTCTTCTCTGCTTTATCGTTATGTACGGCTTTTGCGGGGTTACTGCTGCATGTTCCGTTAGAAATTAAAAACTGGAACAGACTGCGTAACGAAGACAAAGTCCGACTTACCGAAGCTGAAGAAAGTCCTTTTGACGAAAGATAGGTCTTGAAATCAAAAACCGTATCGCTGTCTACCGCCCTGAAATCATCTATTCGGGTCGAAGAAGCGTAATCGAGAAACTTATCAAGATCACGCCTGTATGCCTGAATAGTGTTATCGGAAGACTTTTTTACATCCTTAAGGTAACCGAAGTAATTATTAAGTTGTGATATGAGATTTTCACAACCAACCATTTGAACTATCCTATAATAAAATAATTAATAAATATACGATAAAATAAATATAACAAATAAATTAAAACCGAAGAAAAACACAAATACAAGAATATCGGTTTCGCTTGAAATAGTGCCCTCTTCCCTATTATGGCTCTCTTTGAAAAAAGAAAACACTCTGTCAAGAAAATAATTAATAAAAACGAAAAGAGCGAAACTAAAAGAGTGGAGAGAGATGAAACAAAATAATCAGTCCTAATAAAACCAAAGCAAAGCGTGTATTGAAAAACGCCTATTGCAGAAAACCACGCAAAATTCAGGACAAAAGGCGCAACCTTTCCGAAAACGGAAAATCCCGAAAATGCGGTAACAACACAAGGAATTATTACCAAGGAGACGCTGTGTTCGGTGTTGCAAAAACTCAGCAACCAGTAATAAAGAAAACTGTTTTTTGCACATAAACATGCGCCGAAAAAGATACCGAAAATAGACTGTAAAAAGAAAGCGAGCAGTATCTTTTTTCTTGCATTGAAAGATACGATACAAAGGTTTCGGATGCTGTTTAAAGAATCGTTGAAAATACTTCTGCGTTTGCTATCTGGATTAATATAAACCGTAAGTGCACGAGTTGTGTTGTCCGTATTCATTAATATCACCAATACAGCTTTATGCGGACAAGCACAAAATAATTACAGCTCGGCGGTAATTTCCTCGGCGCGTTTTGTACAAGCATCCATTGCGCGCTCAACGACGCCCGAAAAGTCGTCATTGGCAAATGAATTTAAGGCGGCGAGTGTAGTGCCGTTGGGTGAGGCTACATTGCTTATAAGCTTGTCTATGGATTCCTTGCTCTTTTCGATCATGGTGATCGAACCTTTGATGGTTTTTAGTATCAGGGGCAGAGCGATCTCAGATTTAATACCCTGTTTCTCGGCGGCATCGAGCATTGATTTGACAAACAGATAAACATATGCGGGAGAAGAACCGTGAACCGAAATTATCGGGTTCATCAATGATTCATCGATAACAGACACCTGCGCTATAGAGGACATAGTTCTGCAAAACCACTCGAAAACATTTGGAGAAACCAAGTCGTTATGAGTGACGGCGATTACTCCCTCACCGACCAAAATAGGCGTACTGGGCATAGTTCTGATGACGGGGATGTTTTTGCCGGCAGAGCTGACTATGTGATTGATAGAAACAGAAGCGGCAAAGGAAACGACGGTCGCTCTGTCAAGCAATCCCTCGATTCCGCCCAACTGATTCATAACCGATTTGACAATAGCGGGTTTGACAGCGAGAAAAATAATTTCTGCTTTTTTGGTAGCGGAAATAAGATCTGTCGAAGTGCATATATTCAACTCGTTGAATTTATCGAATTTCGAAGAATCGATATCGTAAACCGTGACAAATTCGGCAGGTACTGTGCCCGAAGAAACCAATCCGCAGGCAACCGCGCCGGCAATGTTACCACCGCCGATAAAGAGTAGGTTTTTATGATGCGACATATTATGTTCCTCGCATTTCATGTTCGTGCATTAGATATAATAATACAAAATACTAAATATTTCAAGTGTTTTTCAAAAACTTCTAAAAAATTGTAGATTATGATACATAATTATGTCAACATAATTATGTAAAC
>JAZTZF010000119.1:0-2909 GCA_045637325.1 Eubacteriales bacterium
TTTCATTTTTTGTCCTTTCTAAAACGGTTTTACGATATTATAATTCCATAAAAATTCAAAAAATCATTTTGAAAAAAATAGAAATATATTTTGTCTTTTATTGCCGATTTTCAGAAAAATTAAAAAAACAAGCATACAAAAAAGGAAGACGAAAGCGTCTTCCTTTTCCTTTTATTTTGTGTAATGATCTTAAAGAACGCCCTGTGCCTTCATTGCGTCGGCAACCTTAAGGAAGCCTGCGATGTTTGCACCTGCAACGAGGTTATCCTCACTGCTTGCGTATTCTTTTGCAGCCTTGGTTGCGTTTTCGAAGATGCTCTTCATGATGCCGCAGAGCTTTTCGTCAACCTCTTCGAAAGTCCAAGAGAGACGCATGCTGTTCTGGCTCATTTCAAGACCGGATGTAGCAACGCCGCCTGCGTTTGCAGCCTTTGCCGGACCGAAGTAAACGCCGTTGTTAAGGAATGCCTCGATAGCATCGGGAGTGGAGGGCATGTTTGCGCCTTCTGCAACGTATTTTACGCCGTTTGCGATAAGAGCCTTTGCATCGTCGCCGTTAAGCTCGTTCTGGGTAGCGCAGGGAAGTGCGATATCGCACTTGATGGTCCAAATGCCTTTTCCTTCGGTGTAAACAGCACCCTCAACGCGGTTTGCGTATTCTTTGATTCTGCCGCGTTCAACCTCTTTGATCTGCTTAACAACATCGAGCTTGATGCCGTTTGCATCGTAAATATATCCGTTGGAGTCGCTCATTGCAACGACCTTTGCGCCCAACTGTGTTGCCTTTTCGCATGCATAGATAGCAACGTTGCCCGAACCGCTGATAACAACGGTCTTGTTTTTAAAGGAATCGCCCTTCTTCTTAAGCATGTTGTCGGTGAAATAGCAAAGTCCGTAGCCGGTAGCCTGTGTTCTTGCAAGCGAACCGCCGTAGGAAAGACCCTTGCCGGTAAGCACGCCGGTGAACTCGTCGCGGATGCGCTTGTACTGACCGAACATATAGCCGACTTCTCTTGCGCCAACACCGATATCACCTGCGGGAACGTCGGTATCGGGGCCAAGATATTTCTGAAGCTCTGTCATAAATGCCTGACAGAAACGCATGATCTCGTTATCCGATTTGCCCTTGGGATCGAAGTCCGCGCCGCCCTTACCGCCGCCCATGGGAAGACCGGTGAGGGAGTTTTTGAAGGTCTGTTCAAAACCCAAGAACTTGATTACCGAGGAGCAAACGCTGGGGTGGAAACGGCAACCGCCCTTGTAGGGACCGATTGGGCTGTTGAACTGCACACGGAAACCACGGTTTACCTGAACCTTGCCGCTGTCGTCTACCCATGCAACGCGGAACTGAATAAAGCGCTCGGGCTCAACGATACGGTCCATAATGCCTGCCTGAACAAGGTCGGGACGTTTTTCGATAACGGGTGCAAGAGATTCAAAAACCTCGCCTACCGCCTGAAGAAATTCCTTCTCGCCGGCATTACGCTTTTCGACCTGTGCATAAAGATCCAAAAGATACTGATTGTTAATCTGCATAAATATAACCTCCGAACAGAATACTTTAATATTTTAATGAGATATTATACAACGCTTTTTGCGATATTGCAATAGAAATCTTGCGTATTTACTGTATTTTTTCAAGAGAAATGCGTTTTTTTGCAACGTCTACGTCGATAACCCTTACCTTTATGATATCGCCAACCTTAACGATATCGCCTGCGCGTTTGACAAATTTATTACTGAGCTTGGAAATATGAACCAATCCGTCCTGATGAACGCCGATATCCACAAACGCGCCGAAATCTGCAACGTTGCGTACGGTGCCGACAAATTCCATGCCCGTCTTCAGCGAGGAAATGTCCATGGCATCGGTGCGCAGAATTTGCGGAGGAAGCTCGTCACGCGGGTCGCGGCCCGGCTTTTCGAGCTCCGAAATAATATCGTTAAGTGTGGGCACACCTATGCCGAGCTCTTTTGCGATGTTTTCGCATCCCTGTTTGTCAAGGCGCGAGCGTAGTTCTCCAATGTTGCGCGCGCGGACGTCCTCTTTTGTGTATCCGAGCAGTTTAAGCAGAGAATAGGCAGCCTCGTAACTTTCGGGGTGAACCGAGGTGTTATCAAGAACCTCCAAGCTCTCGGGCACACGCAGGAAGCCGACACATTGTTTATACGCCTTTTCGCCTATGCCTTTTACCTTCAAAAGCTCCGAGCGTGTTTTGAAACGAGAAACAGTCGTGCGGTATTCGTAAATGTTTTTTGCGATTTTTGAGTTTATGCCTGCGATATGCGACAGCAGGCTGACAGATGCGGTGTTAAGGTCTGCGCCAACGCCCGAAACGCAGGACTCGACAACCCCTGCAAGCGAATTATCAAGCGCCTTTTGTTCCATATCGTGCTGATACTGACCTACGCCTATCGCCTTGGGATCTATCTTTACAAGCTCGGCAAGCGGATCCTGCAATCTTCTTGCGATCGAAACCGCACTTCTGAGCGAAACATCGAACTGGGGAAACTCCTCGCTCGCCAATTTTGATGCCGAGTAGACCGATGCGCCTGCTTCGTTTGTCATAATATAGCTTACTTCGCGGTCGAGCTCTTTTATCATTCCTGCAACGAATATTTCGCTTTCCTTAGATGCCGTGCCGTTGCCGATAGAGATGATATCAACCTTGTGCTTGTTTATAAGTGCTTTCAGCTTGGCTTTTGCTTCTTCGGTCTTGTTCTGGGGAGGAGTAGGGTAGACGACTGTGGTGTCAAGAACGTCGCCCACGTCGTCAACAATGGCTATTTTGCACCCCGTTCTGTATGCAGGGTCAAACCCCATAACAACCTTGCCCCTTACCGGAGGAAGCATAAGCAGATTTTTTAGGTTTTCGCCGAAAACGCGTATAGCCTGCTCCTGCGCGTTG
>JAZTZF010000120.1:0-2169 GCA_045637325.1 Eubacteriales bacterium
TGCGCGACAAGCATATACAAGCCGCCTACGGCTTTTATCCCTCTTTGCGCTGCATCGCACACCAATTTGGTGCGCAAGGGATTATAAACCACATCCACAACGCCAGAAAGGTTTTTGAATGCATCGATATCTATCGGCGAACTATTTATATCGGGGTACATTCCCGACGGCGTGGTATTGATGATAATATCGGCATCTTGGTGGTTATCTGCCGCGCACTCATAGGTTATACAGCCGTCTTTACCGCTTCTTGAAACGCGTAAAACTTCTCTGCATCCGAGCGTTTTCGCCGCAAAATACGCCGTTTTCGAAGTGCCACCGCTTCCCAAAACAAGAACCTTTTTGTCCTTGATATCTATTTGGCTGTGCTCGATTAGAGCGAGCATACCCATATAGTCGGTATTGTAGCCGCAGAGCTTATTATCACGGTTAACTATTGTATTCACCGCGCCGATTTCCATGGCAGTTGGGTTTACATAATTAAGATAAGGAATCACCGCTTCTTTATACGGTATCGTCACATTTATCCCTATAAAATCACGGTTTTGCATAAAACTGTCAAGTTCGGATTTTGATATTGCCTTAAGCTCGTACTCGTACCTAAAAAGTTTGTTATGTATCTCCGCCGAAAAGCTGTGACCTACTCTCTCGGCTATTAATCCATATTTCATAACGCCAACCAGTCTGTTCCGTGTCTGCCGCAAAGGAGGTCTGATATAACCAGCGCGGTCAGGCAATCAACAACCACACGCGCACGGTGTACGATACAGGGATCGTGTCTGCCCGATGCCGAGAGGGTTTTGTTTTCTAAGTTTACATAATTAATAGTTTCTTGTTCTTTTGCAATAGTCGGGGTAGGACGCACGGCGATGCGGAATATCAACGGCATACCGTTTGTGATACCGCCGTTTATGCCGCCCGAATTGTTTGTTTTTGTGTATACCCTGCCCGATTCGCAATAAAAGCCATCGTTGGCATCCGAGCCGTACATTTGAGCAAAATCGAATCCTGCGCCAAACTCCACTCCCTTGACGCCGGGGATAGAAAACAGCGCGTGCGACAGCAGGCTCTCTGCCGAATCGAACCACGGTTCGCCAAGCCCTGCTTCCAAGCCTGTAACAGCCGTTTCCAGCATTCCGCCTATTGAATCGCCGTTTGACTTCGCCTCGCGTATTTTCTCCTGCATCCTTTCCGATGCATCGTTATCCAGCACTGCGAATTGCAATTGAGAAAGCTTTTTTATATCCGATTCGATATCCGAAAAGTTTATATCCGAAATGTCTCCGCATTTTTTTATATGGGTACCGATGCTTATGCCCTTTTTATTAAGTGCGGGAATAAGTATACCGCCTGCCGCGACCAGTGCCGCGGTAATTCGTCCGCTAAAATGGCCGCCGCCGCGAAAGTCCTCGTACCCTCTGTATTTGATATGCGCGGTATAATCGGCATGAGAGGGGCGTGCAAGGTGTGCGGTTTTTGTATAATCTTCCGAGCGCGTATCTTTATTGGGAATAGTTATGCATATCGGAGTGCCTGTGGTATATCCGTTATATACTCCGCTTTGAATGACAAATTCGTCGCTCTCGCAACGCGAAGTAGAAACATCACCCGACGGACGGCGGAGCGAAAGCAAACTTTTGATATTTTCTTCATCTACAGCGATTCCCGCAGGAACGCCGTCGAGCACACAGCCGACAGAGTTGCCGTGACTTTCGCCGTATATTGTTAGAGTTATATTTGAACCAAAGGTATTCTTCATTATTTAAGAACCTTCCTTATCATCATTTCGAATTCCGAAAAAGGCATTTTACGGAACTCATATCTGCCGATCTCCGGAACATAGACAACGGTTATATCTGCGCCGCTTAGTTTTTTATCATGCGAGCAGGCACTGACGAGCGTTTCTATATCCTCTACGGAAAATCGGTACGGAAGCATGAGTTTTTCGAGGACTTCGATCAGTCTTGCCCTGACACTGTCGGAACACATGGGAACCATGCCCATTGCAACACACTCGCCGTGATAATAATTTTCCATTCCGTTTACGCTCTCTATCGCATGCGCCACGGTGTGTCCGAAGTTTAGAACACGGCGCAAGCCCGATTCCCTTTCGTCGGATTCTACCACTGCCTTTTTTACCATAAGCGAGCGCTCTATAATAAGATCTAT
>JAZTZF010000121.1:0-7224 GCA_045637325.1 Eubacteriales bacterium
TCTACTATTATCGGATACCTTAATTTAAGCCTTTCGTCCATACGTGCAAATCCTATAAAATGCAAGTTCTAAAATACGCTGAGGATCGCCTCTGAAGCTTTTCATCTTCATATCGGCATTCGAAAGCTGGTTGATTGCAAAAGATAGCGAGCGAATGTCGGATTGACCTATCGACTGTGCTATTTTGCCGATACGCCATTGAGGTATTTTCATATCCTTCGCAATCGTATCAAATGATTTTCCCGAATCCACGCCGGTCTTTACCAACAGCATTTCGGAATAGTTTTTCGCCAAAAATCCCACCGCTCGCGGCAGTTCATCACGCCCAAGATCCAAGCTTTCCAATATCCGCTTTGCGGCAACAACATCACGTCTGTTTAGTGCCGACGCTATATCGAAATATTTATAGGCACTGTTGGCACAACAATATTTTCGCACGTCAGAAACGGTTAGCGATGTGCCCGAATAGACCTCGCAGAGTTTTAGGATCTCGCCTTGCAGAATATACATATCGCTTCCGCAAACATTGACCATCTCGCGCGGAACCGAAAAATCATATTTTACACCCTTTGCGTTCAAATGCCGTGTTATCCAGCTTACAAGTTTATCGGCTTTTTCCGACTCGAACTCCACAACAAGTCCATGTTCTTTTACCGCATTTACAAACGATTGAAAAGCATTCTTGCCAGATTTTGCATTTTTGTTATCGTCTGACTGTTTGTCTGCACGCAGAACCGCCAGTATCGTTAAATAATCGGGTATATCCGAAAATATCCTTGAATATTCCTCTGCATCGGACTCGGTAATACGCGCCGATTCGAGATCAACGATTTCTATGAGTTTGGTATCCCACATATACGGAAGCGAATAAACCGCATCCTCAAGCTCGCTTATTTTGTCCGAAGAAGCATTAAAATATATATGATTGAACTCCGGCAAGGGAGATGAGTCTACTTTCTTGCGTAGCAAATTGGCATAATGGTCCTTGGTATATTCTTCCTGACCGCAAAAAAGAAACACGCCGTCGAGCTTATTCTCTTTTATTCTTGCTTTTAATATATCAAGGCTCATATATATCGAATCGACTTTCTTGATTATGTGTTTCTATCCTTAGTGTATCTTCAAACTCGCTAAAATAGCGTTCCGCGCCCGAAACAGCATCCGTGTAATCGACGCCTGCATAGGTTTGATCGGCAACAATACGTTCAGCGTTTGCGCAATAATCTTTTAGAATAACCGCAACATCCGAATAGACCGAATGATTATAGTTTCCTCCGACAAATCGAATTCTTTTGCCGTTATGATCTATGCATATAAGTTTTCCCGTGTATTCGGCGTTCTCTTCGAAAACCTCTATTAACGTTTCGCCGCTCAATTCTTGCGAAAATACATCATTATAATCTATTATAACACAGTTTCTGCTGTTTGCCAACTCTTTTATTTGTAAATAAATATCGCGTTCATATGTATTTTCGGGATTCGGAAGATAGACGTTTTCAACCTTTATATTACCAGTAAAGTTATCAAAGCGTTTCAAAGCATACCCATCGTAATCCGTCACAACATATCTCTCCAGAGAAACACAACCGTTTATATATACGGTATCGGGAACAGATGTATAGCCGCTTATATCGATATACAAATTCGATTCATAGGATTGGTAATAAACATATTCGCCCGATGTGCCGCTGTATTCTATAACTGTTTTTTCTCTTATAAACGATTCGTTCATAAGAAAACACACATACAAAGAAATACAAAATGCGGCTGCGGCGATTGTAAAAAACTTGATCTGACGTTTTGATAAGAAAACCAACGCAAGAATCATTACTATTGATAAGAAAACCGGAATGATAATCAAGGGCGCGTGTGCAGACATATTGCCGATACCTGCATCATGGACTGCTTTAGACAAATTGGTAACAAAATCAAATATAACCCCAGCAGGATATGAAATTATTTTTGCGATCGGCAGAGATATCGGTGCAACCAAAAAAGCAACCAAGGCAAATCCAATTGCATAGGAATAGAGAGGTACTGCGATTATATTGACAAAAACCGATATATAGGAAACGCTGTCAAAGCTCATACATATTATCGGAAACGAAAAAACCGTTAAAACGAATGACAATATCATCGGTGTGATAATCGCAAGTGAAAATTTACACAAAACGTTATTAACAATTCCCGACGATGTTTTTCTTAGTTGGAAAAACATCTTGATTTTCGCCATCATCGGTTGGGATAGAATTATTCCCAAGCTACACAAATATGACAATTGCAAACCCACCGAACAAATCGAGTAGGGATTGATAATCAAAAGCAGGAAAAGCGAAATAAATAATGCCGTTATTCCGTCGGAACGCCGCTTGAATGATCTGAATATCATCAAAAACACAAACATGCACGCTGCTCTCACCGCGCCTACATTAAAACCGACAAGCGCGGTATAGCCGATAGCTGCAAGCGAGGAAAGCATGCAGGCAAATTTTCGTCCGAACGATAGCATTGTTAAAATACCGTACAACCCGAAAGCAAACAAGGAGATATGCAGACCACTTATAGACATTACATGGGATATTCCAGAGGATTTATACAGCAAATAGATATACGAATCCAATGAGCTTCTGTCACCGACAGATACCGCCTTGGAAATTGCGGGGGCATACTCGAAATCTTCATAAAGAAGCGCGCTGTTTTTAGAAACCTGTCTTCTTATCGAATTCAAAACACCGCTTCCGTTCCATCGTTCGGTTATCTCGCCCGACGCCATCAAAGAAATACCGTTTGCACGATAATTATTTGTATTCTTGGCACTGTATTTTACTTCCGCAGAAAAACCATCGCCGGAAACCAGACCGTCCGGAATATTTTCGGGGTACAGACGTATCAACTCGCCTTTCGGCACGCCGATTTCGCTCGAAAGCAGGTAGGCTTCGATATAATTTTCATTTACCTCGGAAACCTCAAATTTCGCATCGTCATTTTTCTTATCAAACTGTGTCGTTTGTGAGCCGAAAAGATTATATGCAGAAACGCGAAGAACTCCAAAAGAGAAAGCGGCAACCGCAAGGGCAACCGCCATCATACTCTTTGAGCGCGCAAAATCATTAAAACGCTTGGAAACTATAATGTACAGCACAGAAAGCATAGCGCAGGATACAAATACGGCGCGCAAAGAAAATGTGTCATATTCAACCACAAAAATACCGAAAACGACACCAAGCGCAAATATCGACACCGCTGTTGCTATCAAACGCTTTCTATACACAATCAATTCCTTTTATTATGCAAGTTTTATCGGTAATTTCTCCCCGCCGAGGATATGAAAATGAACATGCTTTACAGACTGTCCGCCGTCCTCGCCAACATTGGTAATAACACGATATCCATTTGTTAGGTTGCATGCTTTTGCAACCGTCGGGATCGCTTTTATTACCTTTGTTACTGCTTCGATATTGGTTTCATCAACGCAATCTATCGAATCAATGTGTGTTTTGGGTATTACCAAAACATGAACCGGAGCGTTGGGATTAATATCCTTGAACGCGAGTACAGAATCGTCCTCGTAAACCTTTGAAGACGGAATATCGCCGTTTATTATCTTACAAAACAAACAATCCATACTAAACTCCTTATTTGATCTGTGATGCAAGAACGCTTTCCGCTTCCTTAAATGCATCGGGGATCTTAGAGGCATCCTTACCGCCGGAAGAAGCGCTGTTAGGTCTGCCACCGCCGCCGCCACCTACGATAGGAGAAACCGCCTTGAGCAGATTACCTGCATGTGCGCCGTTCTTTACGGCTGTTGCACCGCAAGCAGAAACAAGAAGTACCTTGCCCTCGTTTACAGTAGAGAAAATACATACAGCCGTATCGTCTTTTGCAATTATCTTGTCCGCAGAATCGCGCAGAGCATCTACCGTAGCATCAACAAACGATGCACGAACGAGTTTTACGCCCTTAACATCAATAGCTTCTGCGTATGCCTTGTCTACCGCTTCGGATGCCGATTTGCGGTTTATTGCTTCTATTTCTTTTTTAAGCGATTTGGACTCATTAATTATCTGTTCTGCTTTTGCGATTATATCATCGTTACCTACCGCCTTGACGGTCTTCTTGACACTGTCAAGCAATTTTTCCTGAGAACGCATTGCGTTAAGGGTATTCAAGCCGGTAACGCACTCTATTCTTCTTACGCCCGCGGCAACCGAAGATTCCGAAACAATGCGGAACATACCGAGCGAGCCGGTTGCGGAAACATGTGTACCGCCGCAAAGCTCAATAGAATAATCGCCCATGGATACAACGCGGACCGAGGAACCGTATTTTTCACCAAACAGTGCCATTGCGCCCTTTGCGCGTGCCTCGTCGGGAGTCATGATCTCGGTAGTTACTGCGTTATTGGCAAGAATCTGTTCGTTAACCAAAAGCTCGACTTGTTTAATTTCTTCTTCGGTCAAAGCGGAGCCGTGAGTAAAGTCAAAACGCCCGTGAGTATTTGTCACATAGGAGCCTGCCTGCTCTACATGAGTGCCGAGAACCTGACGCAATGCCGCCTGCAAAAGGTGGAGTGCCGAGTGATTCCTGCGGATCTCGTTGCGGCGTGTGGTGCAAATTTTTGCCGTTGCAACACCCTTTTCGAGCGCGCCCTCTTTCATAAAGCCGATATGGAGATACTGTCCCTCGGGTGTCTTTTTGGTATCGATTACCTCAAACTTACCGTTTGCGGTAGCTATATATCCGGTATCGCCGATCTGTCCGCCGCTTTCAGCATAAAACGGAGTTTTGTCGAGAATAACGGTAGCCTTTCCGCCCGAAAGAACCCCTACGTCCTCGCCGTCGGAAATAATATACTCTATATTACATTCACATTCATTATCGGTGTAACCGACAAATTCGGTGGCTTTCGATTTATCGATCATGGCAAGTGTATCGCCTGCCCAGCCTGCATCGATATTTGCTCTTGCCTCGCGCGCACGCTTTTTCTGCTCCTGCATAAGAGCGCGGAAGGATTCCTCGTCTACCTCTATTCCCTTTTCTTCGGTGATCTCTTTTGTGAGATCTATCGGGAATCCATAGGTATCGTAGAGCTTGAACACATTTTCGCCCGAAAGGACTTTTTCGCCCTTTGCTTCCGATTCGGAAAGCATCTTTTCGAGAATTGCAAGACCCGAATCAAGAGTTTGTGCGAAACGGTCTTCTTCGGCTTTGATAGTCTTCTTTATATATTCCTTGCGTTCGTTAAGTTCGGGATATGCCTCGCCGTTATTGGCAATAACAACATCGCAAACTTCGCCCAAGAACGTGCCTTTTATGCCGAGCAATCTGCCGTGACGTGCGGCGCGGCGAAGCACACGGCGGAGTATATAGCCTCTTCCCTCGTTAGACGGAATAACGCCGTCGCCGATAAGGAAAGTTGCGGTTTTGATATGGTCGGTAATTACACGAATCGAAACATCGTTGTCCGATGCGCTTCCGTTATATTGCTTTCCGCAAAGCTCGCAAACCTTGTCAAGGATGCTTCTGTTGGTGTCAACCTCGAAAAGGTTACCTACATCCTGCATTACACACGCAAGACGTTCAAGACCCATACCTGTATCGATGTTCGGATGTGCAAGGCGAGTATAAGTGCCATTTCCGTCGCTGTCGAACTGAGTAAATACTATGTTCCAAACCTCGATGAATCTGTCGCAATCACAGCCAACCTTGCAATCGGGTTTGCCGCAACCATATTTTTCGCCTCTGTCAAAATATATTTCCGAGCAGGGACCGCAAGGGCCCGAGCCTATCTCCCAGAAGTTATCTTCCTTACCGAAACGCACTATTCTTTCGGCAGGAATGCCGTTTTTAACCCAAATATCAAATGCTTCGTCATCCTCAAGATAGATACTGGGGTACAAGCGGTCCTCGGGAATGCCCATTACCTTGGTAAGAAACTCCCACGCCCAAGGAATTGCCTCTTCTTTGAAATAATCTCCGAACGAGAAGTTACCGAGCATTTCGAAGAATGTTCCGTGACGAGCGGTTTTACCTACGTTGTCTATATCAAGTGTGCGTACACACTTTTGGCAGGTGGTAACACGTTTGCGCGGAGGAACACGCTCGCCTGTGAAGTATTTTTTCAAGGGTGCCATACCTGCATTGATCAAAAGCAAAGAATCGTCATCCTGCGGCACGAGGGGAAAAGAATTCATGCAGAGGTGTCCCTTGCTTTCGAAAAATTGAAGGTATTTTTTACGAATTTCGTTTAGTGAAATGGGTTGCATTTTATTTATGATCCTTTCAGATTGTTTGTCTTTTTATGCTACTTCAGTTAGTGCGTTTTAACCGCTTATGTTATCCGATTCGTCAGACGTATCGGGAGTTCCGAGAACAACAGCTTGGATATCTTTTGACGTGCTCCAGCGCAAACTGTATTCCTCGCAATAATTTTTTGCGTTTGAGCCGTCGGGTGCTATTATAACTATCTTTTCGCTGTTTTCAAAAATACTTTTACCAAGACTGATTTCTGAATTTTGGAATACGACGAATTCAAGCGCGGGACATCCCGAAAATGAGCGTTCACCGAGTTCGGTTATATTTTCGTGAACAGTCATCTCTGTAAGATTTTCGCAATAGGAAAAAGCACGCACGCCTATTTTTGTTATTTCCTCGGGAATATCGAGTGTTTCCATTGCGGCACAGTGATTAAAGCAATACTCGGGTATCTCTTTTATACCCTTACCGAAAGTGACCGATTCGAGCGAATTGCACCATGCAAATGCACGAGAGCCTATTTTGGTAACAGAATCGGGAATCACTATCGACGTTATCTTATCGGCGTAATAAAACGCGCTTTCCTCGATTTCGGTGACAGAATCGGGGATCTCCACCGCGAAAACCTCGCCCTTTGTATCATAGAAGCAAAGCGAGCCGATAACCGTAACAGGTTTGCCGTCAATTTCCGACGGAACAGACACCGTGACATTTTCTCCGCCTGCACCTAAATATTTTGTAACCTTGACATAGGTTTCGTAAATTTCGTATGTAAATTCATCATTTTGAAGAGTTGCGATATAATCTTCCGGCATTGCCGATTCTTCTTCGCCGGTAACCATTGATTTGGCTTTTTTCAAAATCGTATCGCACGAGCAAAGTGTGACACAAAACATCGCCGCAAGCAACAGCAACATTATTTTTTTCATCAAACACATTCCTTTCGGGTATTTCTTTCCAATTATA
>JAZTZF010000122.1:0-6911 GCA_045637325.1 Eubacteriales bacterium
AAACAAGGCGGGCGTATTAATAAAAGGCGCGGCGGCGATGACGGTGTTTTCGCTTATAAACAAACTGCTCGGCGTGTTCCTCAGGCTTTTCCTTTCGAACCGTATCGGAAGCGAAGGAATGAGGTTATATCAGCTTATAATGAGCGTTTATACTATGTTTTCCACCTTTGCCACGGCAGGTTTTACGGTATCGGTATCGCGCCTTATTGCCGGAAAAGACGAGCGAAGCGGCAGAGATGCAAAACAGTTGCTCAACAATTCGTTTGTTGCATCTCTTGTTATAAGCATGATCGCAACCGTAGTTATGCTGACTGCATCCGACTTTATTGCGCTTAAATTCCTTGGGGATATCCGTTGCGCAACACCGCTTCGCATCCTTGCGCTGAGCATGCCGTTTATGGCGGTTGCCGCCTGCTTAAAAGGGTGGTTTATCGCCAAGCAGAAGGTAACGGTGACCTCGTCTGCATCGCTGTTCGAGCAGATAGTAAAGATAACCGTAATTGCACTGTTTTTGAATGTGGTTATGGCGCACACCGATGATATCGGCGCATTGTGCACGGGCATAGTTATGGGCGTGACGGTATCGGAAATGTGCTCGTTTACATATTTGCTGCTTTTCTGCGTAATACCCGAGCGCAGGCGCAGGGATAGGTCGATACCTACCGAAACAAGGCGCGACAGCATGCATTCTCTTATAGAAGTAACTCTGCCGATCTCTCTGTCGGTATATCTGACAAGCATTCTTCACACTGCCGAAACACTGCTTATACCCTATGTTTTCGAAAGCTATTCGGGCGACAGATCGCATGCACTGTCGCAATTCGGTATGATACGGGGCATGGTGGTACCGATACTTTTCTTTCCGTTTGCCTTTCTGGCAAGCCTTGTGTCGGTATTCACGCCCGAGATAAGCAGACTCAATCTGCTGCCCGACCGCCGTCCCTTAAATGCACGCATATCCTCGATAATGTCGTTTGTATCACTACTCTCCGTGGCGGTGGGCGGTTTGTTTTTCTTTATGCCTAACGAAATAGGCGAGGCATTTTACCCCGGAGAAAACACCTCCTATGCCATAAAAGTGCTTGCGCTTGTAACGCCGTTTATGTATGTCGAAACGGTAAGCGACGGTCTGCTGAAAGCAATAGGCGAGCAGGTGCAGACACTAAAATTTTCGGTATATAACTCTGTTCTCCGTGTGATACTTATTCTTCTGTTGGTCTCGCGCACGGGCGAAAACGGATATTTGTGGTTGCTGGTTATCTCCAACACCTTTACCTATATTCTCTGCCGCAGACGGCTTTATAAGGTCACCGGTGTTGCACCGCGCTGGATGACCGATATATTTCTTCCGCTTGCCTGTGCGGTTATAGGCGGCATAAGCGCAAAATTCGTGTTATCAAAAATCACCTTTAACAGCGCGGTATCATCTGCGGCGGCAGGCACATCGGTATATATCGGCGTGTTTGCTTTGGGAATGCTGTTGTTTGCGTTCGAACGGTTAAAAGCGACCATCAAAAGGTTACGCGGATGATAAAAAAAGGCTATGTCGACATTTTGTTTCGCTATCTGCCGCTAAGAATATGCCGTGCGGTGCACTCTTTGCCGATTGAGATATTCGAATCGGCAAACGAAATAAGATTACGCCGTAACGCGCCTGTTTCGGTAAGCTGCGGAAACAGAAATGTTCTGTTTGACGAATCGGGCAGGGTGTGCAACATATCGCGCGCCGTTTGCGCGACCGACAGCGAGTTTGCAGAGTGCTTGTCCAAGCTGACAGGAGGATCGCTGTATACCTGCGACGAATATGTTGCGTCGGGCTATATTCCGCTCCCTGAGGGAGGCAGAGCGGGGGTTTGCGGCAGGGCGAACCCAAAAGGCGGTTTTGCCGAAATAAGTTCGATAAATTTGAGGCTTCACAGATTTTTGCCCGATATCGCAAAACCGCTTATAGACAGATACCGTGTAGAAGGTGTTTGCGGAACTATTATCTGTTCGCCCCCTGCTTTGGGCAAAACTACTTTTTTGCGCAGCGTTGCGTATCTGCTCGGCTCGGGTATAGGAATAAATGTCAAGCGCGTTGCGATAGCCGACGAGAGAAACGAAATATCGGTAGGGATAGGACAAACAGGACTTTTGGATATTATTTCTTCGATGCCGAAAACCGAATCTATAAATATGCTCACACGCACCATGTCGCCCGAGGTGATCATCTGCGATGAGATCGGCGCAAAGGAGGTCGAGGCGATAATCGAGGCACAAAACACGGGGGTCTGCCTTATAGCTTCGGCACATTGCGAAACACCAAAAGGTTTGGCAAAGCGAGGGAAAATGAAACTGCTTTTGGAGCAGGGGATTTTTCCGCTTTGCGTTGTGCTGGGGTACGACGGAGGGTATACACGGCAAATAACCGAAACGGAGGCGTTTTTGTGAACTGGCTTGGCGCGTTGCTTGTTGTGGCGGCATCCTATTTTTGCGGAACGGCGCTTGCAAGGGATGAGGGCGACCGATTGAAAACGCTCGATTCGTTAATATTGCTTCTTAAATACATGCGGCGCAGAATAAACGCCGAGCGAATACCGCTGTTCGAAATATTCTCGGGGTTCGATGATGAATTTTTAGAAGATAACGGTTTTTTGCCGATATTGCGTTCACACCGAAACGGCATGCCGATTTTGTGGAGTGAGGCGGTATCAAAACTGCCTACCGACGAAGAAACAAAGCGCGAACTGACCCATTTCGGGCAAAGCTTGGGCGGTCTGCCGATGGAAGAACAGATATTAAGACTGGATGCATGTGTTTCTTTTCTTTCAGACTCGCGCAAGAGCTTGTTGTCAAATCTGCCTGCCAAGCAAAAAAGCATAAAAACGGTTTGCCTGCTTTTGGGAGTGATGGCGGCAATAATCCTTTTGTAGAAAGGAAAAAACATTGGGAATTACATTGATTTTGAAAATCGCAGGTATAGGCATCGTGGTAAGCGTTGCCTGTCAGATATTGCAAAAAAGCGGACGCGATGAGCAGGCGACCTTTGTTACGGTTGCGGGGGTAATAATCGTTATGCTGCTGCTTGCAAGCGAAATAAGCTCGTTATTTTCTACGCTCAGGAGTGTTTTCGGACTGTGAACATACTTACGGTATGCGGTTTTGCGGTGGTTGCCGCCTGTCTTATCGCCTCTGTGCGCCAGCTTCGGCCCGAGCTTGCAACTCTTGCGGCGGCGGTCGCCGGAGTAATGGTGCTTTCCTATGTCATCGAATCGGTCCTGCCGTTTGTTTCGTTTGTAAAAGAGGTGGCGGCAGAGCGTGGCATCGAAAGCTATTTTACGCTTATGTTAAAGGCACTTGCGATATCGCTGTGTTGCCGAATGTCTGCAGAAATCTGCCGCGATTGCGGCGAAACCGCACTTGCCTCACGGGTGGAGCTTGCAGGCAAGGCAGGGATAGTTTTGATAAGCCTGCCGATAGTCAAACAGCTTTTCGATATAGCAAAGGACATGCTGGGATGAAAAAATGGATAGGTGTTTTGTTCTGTAGTATAGCAATATTTACGCTGTTCGGTCTGCGTGTTTTAGCATATGCCGATTCGGACACGCAAAGCATTGCAGACGAGGTTGGGGCAGACGAAATAAGCGGCGAGTATCTAGGCGAGGACGAGCTTTCGGGCGATAAAAATATTAATGTGTTCGAAAAAGCCTTTTCGATAATTATTGATGCATTTCGAGATAACGGCCCGACTGTAATAAGATCGTTCGGTGCTGTATTTGCCGTAGTGTTGCTTGCATGTATAATGGGTGCGATGAAATTCGGCGGAAGCGAAACTCTCGATACGGCGTGCGGATATATTTCTGTTCTCGCGCTTTCGGGGGTTACCTATTCGGTTTTTTATAATCTGTTTGTATTCGTTATCGCAGCAATGGAATCGCTCACCATCGGTATGAGCACGCTCATGCCGATAACGGCGTCGCTTTATGTTTACGGCGGTACGGCGGCGACAGGTGCCGCAAGCAGTGCAGGTCTGACGCTGTTTCTTACCGTATTGTCGGCTGTCTGTACCAAGGTGTTGCTGCCTCTGCTTCAGATATGCTTTGCGCTGTGTCTTGTCAGCGCGGTGCCCGGCAGTGTGAATTTAAGTGCCGTTACCAATCTTGTGAAAAACACTGCCACAACGATCATGGCGTTTATTTTCACCCTGCTCGGTTTTACGCTTTATTTGCAAACCTCGGTCGCATCGGCAGGCGATACATATGTCACGCGCAGTATAAAATTCGCAACGGGAGTTTTTGTTCCGGTTATCGGTAACATGCTCGGAGATGCATCAAAAACCGTGATTGCATCGGTATCCGTCGTAAAAGGCACGGTGGGTGCGGCAGGTGTAGTAATAATACTTGCGGCAGTATTGCCGCCGATTATTGTTGTGTTACTTCACAAACTGCTTCTTTTGGGATGCGGTATTGCGGCAAAAACGCTCGGTTGCGAGCGCGAAAGAGCATTTCTGTACGATCTTGTCGGTGTGACGAGCGTGCTTTTGGCACTCGTGGCAGGCGCAGGAGTTGTTTGTATTATTGCAATGGCGGTGTTTATCAAGACGGGGGTAACGGTATGAAAGGCTATTTTTATACTATTCTTATAGCATCGGTCTGCGGTGCAATATGCTCGATGATGGCATGGGGCGGGTTCGAAAAATACACAAAATATATCGCTTCGCTCGTATGCGTCGCGCTTATTATCACACCCTTTCGCAATATAGATGTTTCGTATATATTAGACACGGTAAACCAAGAGATCACTGCCGAAATAGACGCGTCGGTCCCCGAGCTTTACGAGAGCGCGTCGGACATGGCGGAAAAACGTGCCGAGGAATATATTTCGCAAATAGTTTTTTCACAATTCGGCATAAATGCGGTATCAACCGACATAAAGATAGATTGGGATGAAGAAGAGCCGATTATCGAAAGCATTCATGTTGCGCTTGACAGTGGGGATATGGATGAGGCGGAATCGGCAAAGGAATATCTTATGCGCGTTCTCGGGGGTGAGGTGACGGTAGTTGAAGGCTGAAGAGATTCAGGAAAAACTCAAGAAACTGTCAGGCAAAAAGGGATTTGTCTTTGTCGTTATGGGGCTTTTGGCAGGCATAGTATTGCTTTTACTGCCTCAACCCGAACCCGAATCCGAGGTCATATCCGGCAACACGGTTTTGTCATCATACGAGTACTGTACTTTGCTCGAACAAAAGGCGGTAAATCTTATTCGGGAACTGCCCGATGTTGACGACTGTTCGGTCTTTATCACTTTGGAGCGCGGATACCGATATGTATATGCGACAGACCAGCATGTGCGCGAGGAGAGCGGTCTGAAAGAAACCGACAAAACTATCGTCCTTGCAGGCAGCGGCAACGGCGAAGAACCCGTACTTATCGAGGAGACCATGCCGTCAATATCGGGAGTTGCCGTAGTGTGCGGCGGCGCTTCCTACGAAACCCAATACCGCATCATAGAGCTTATGTGTGCGCTGTTTAATGTATCTAGCAACCGCATAAGCGTACAAACCTGAATTTAATGCAAAAATCACGACGGATTTTTCCGACTTCGATTTAGAAGCATTAACAATACAAAATATACGGAGGACTATATATGGACATCAAACAACAACTCGGCAAATTAAAAGAAAAAATCAATAATATCGAGTGGAAAAAGTTTATCGGCACCAAGGCGTTTATCACTATTGGCTGTGTGATGTTGGTTTGCGTTGCGGTGCTTGTAAGCACGCTCGTTAACGGCGGCGAACAGGATATAGCAGGGGAAGAGGGCAATCGTGTACTCGGGAATACTTTGCTCGTCGATTCGAGTACTGCAGGCGACGGGGATACCGACACTAACCTCGAAACCGATGTAAATGCCAACCCCGAAACTGCCGAGGATTTTTTTGCCATGGCAATAATCAACCGTACTCAGGTGCGCGATTCTGCGCTTGAGGTACTGCGCGAAATCGCTTCCAATCCCGATACTCTCCCCGATGCAAAAGAAGATGCGCTTTCTTCTATTGCCGATATCGCAGACGATATGAGCGCCGAGGCGAATATAGAAACGCTTATCAAGGCAAAAGGTATCGCGAACTGCGTGGCAGTCATCAGCGGAGAGAGCTGTTCGGTGATCGTCAACCAGAGCGGACTACTGCCAGAACAACTTACACAGATAACCGATATCGTGTACGAGCAGACGGGTATTTCCGCATCGAATATTACGGTTGTCGAGGCAAAATCCTAACAACAAAACATCAATGCAGCAGAGCCGATTTTTTCAGCTCTGCTATTTTTTTATCGATTGACAGGAGCGTGCTTTTCGGTTATACTGTGTTTGTATTATATGTATGTATAAGAAAACGGAGGTTCAGTATGAAACAGAAGTTTATCTGTGTGATATTAGCCGTGATTTTACTTATTTCGGCAAATGCTGCTGTTTTGCCGATAACCGCATCGGCTGACACGAATGCGGCTTTTGACAATCTTACCTGCAGCTCTTTCATTTCCAATGCCGCTCAACGCGAGTATATAGATATGATGATGCGGTATTATCTTTCGGAAAATCCCAACATAGTTACCGCGCTTGATAACGGCAAGTCGGCTATATTTATGTTCGAGGGCGGTTCGGATAATTATTCCGCCACCTCCTATTCGGCAAGCAGTTCCAATATACGCAATCAGGCGGTATGCATTGTCGTTCAAAAGAAGAACGGCAGTTACGCCATCACGTTTTACGACGAGAACAGCTCGTCGATCCCGAGCCAGCCTCAGTCTACTGGCGGCGGTGCAAACGACCGACAAACCACGCTGATGGACGGTATTTACAAGGTAAAAACATGGAACCATCAGAGCAAATACGGCGCATTGCAGGTTATCACAAGCCAGGGATATTAT
>JAZTZF010000123.1:0-2186 GCA_045637325.1 Eubacteriales bacterium
TCGTTCGGCACCGCTGTAATATCGCGCGTGCTGGAGGCAGAGGGATATTCGGTTGCGATCATACCTCAGCCCGATTACAAAAGCAAAACCGATTTTATGCGCTTCGGCAAGCCGAGATTGGCATTTCTTGTCAACAGCGGAAATATCGATTCTATGGTTGCGCATTATACCGCATCCAAAAAACGCCGCAACGACGATTATTATTCTCCCGGCGGAAAGATCGGCAAACGCCCCGACCGTGCGGTTATAGTATATTGTAACCGTATTCGTGAGGCTTTTGGCGATGTTCCGATAATTTTGGGAGGGTTGGAGGCATCTACCCGTAGGTTTGCCCATTACGATTATTGGAGCGATACGGTCCGCAGGAGCGTGCTCGTCGATTCGCGCGCGGACATGCTCACCTACGGTATGGGAGAAAATATTTTAAGAAGACTGGCATTCCTGCTTGATAAGGGCGTGCCGATAAAGAAGATCCGTGATGTTCGCGGCACCTGTTTTATGGAGTCGAAAGGATTCACACCTCATTTCGAATCGGTATCCTGCGGCGAATTTGACGATATAAAGACCGACAAGGCGGCTTTCGCAAACGCTTTTAGGGTTCAGTCGGATAACCAAGACCACATATACGGCAAGGCGGTTATCGAGAGCTACGGCGAGAAGATATTGGTGCAGAATCCGCCCATGCCGCCGCTTACGCGCAAAGAGCTTGATGCCGTTTATTCACTGCCCTATATGCGTACCTATCACCCCTCGTACGAAAAACACGGCGGAGTGCCTGCGATAGAGGAAGTTCGGTTTTCTATCACGCATAACCGCGGTTGCTTCGGCGGATGTAATTTCTGCTCGATCGCCTTTCATCAGGGCAGAACCGTCACCTCGCGCTCTATAGAGTCCTGCGTGGCAGAGGCAGAAAAGATAGCCGCGATGCCCGATTTCAAGGGTTATATCCACGATGTCGGCGGCCCGAGCGCGAACTTCCGGGCTAACGGCTGTGAAAAGGCAAAGAAATACGGCGTTTGCAAGGGCAAAAACTGTCTTACTCCGACGCCCTGCAAAAATTTGCATGTAGATCATAGCGAGTATATCGAGCTTTTGAAATCGATCGAAGCGGTAAACGGTGTAAAAAAAGTATTTATTCGCTCGGGCTTGCGTTATGACTATATCCTTGCCGACAAAAACCCGAAATTCTTCCGCAAGCTCGTCAACGACCATGTCAGCGGACATCTAAAAGTCGCGCCCGAGCATTGCTGTAACGATGTTCTTTCATTTATGGGCAAACCGCCTATCGAACAATATGATAATTTCAAATCCAAGTTTGCGCAACTGACAAAAGAAGCAGGGAAGGAACAGTATATTGTTCCCTATCTTATATCATCTCATCCCGGAAGTACGCTTGATTCGGCTATCGAACTTGCGCTGTACCTAAAAAAGAACAATCTCAACCCCGAACAGGTGCAGGATTTTTATCCTACTCCCGGCACCGCATCCACCTGCATGTTTTATACAGGTATCGACCCTGCAAGCGGAAAGCGGGTATATGTCGCGCGTGATTACGAGGAAAAACAGATGCAACGCGCTCTGCTTCAGTTTGCGCGTCCCGCAAACGCACCCATTGTGCGCAAGGCGCTAAGAAAAGCGGGCAGAGAAGATCTTATCGGGCACGGAAAAGATTGCCTTGTCCGTCCCGAAGTGCAAAAGCAATATTCCTCTCCGTCGAAAACCAAGAAAAACGCTCTGCACACACGGTCGGGCGGAACAAAAAACAACTCCAAAAGAAGGGATAAAAGGAAATGAACGAAACGGTAAAAGGTATGGGTTTTCATCATATCGCGCTAAAAGCAAGCGATTTTGACAAAACGGTGGGATTTTATAAGTCACTCGGATTGAAAGAGCGTGTAACTTGGGGCAAAGATGATGCGCGTGCCGTTATGCTCGACATGGGCGACGGCGGTTGTATAGAGATATTTGCTGGCGGCGAGAAACGCGAGCGTGTCGATGAACGCTTTTTGCACCTTGCGTTCCGAGTCGAAGATGTCGATTCTGCATACGAAACCGCAATCAACGCGGGCGCAACTTCAATGCGCGAGCCCTATGAGGCTTCGCCTCCCGATGCCGTTCCCGCTATAAAAATGCGTGTTGCGTTTGTCTACGGCCCCGACGGCGAAATGTTGGAGTTTTTTAAGGAA
>JAZTZF010000124.1:0-12104 GCA_045637325.1 Eubacteriales bacterium
GAAGCAGTACCAATCTTCATTTACAAAAGAGACTGCATCCTTAGCAACGCCATCGGTAAGATCAGCATAATATTCCGAGCGATTGTGTGTTCCGAAAAATTCCTTACCGAGAAGGAGGTTTACGGGAACCTCGGGTTCGGGTTCGGGTTCAGGTTCGGGTTCAGGTTCGGGCTCGGGCTCGGGTTCGGGCTCGGGTTCGGGCTCAGGATCGGGAGTAGGATCGGGCTCGGGCTCGGGTTCGGGCTCGGGAGTGGGTTCTTCATCCGATGTTGCAACACCGTATGCTTCAACTTCGTTAAGGAATGCCATTACGCCATTCAAATCTAAAGCTACACGGATATACTGTGCCTCAACATCGGTAAGGTCGAACTCAACCCAGCCAACAGTTCTGTCGCCGTCTGCAGGTTTGTCGTAAGTAGTACGAGCAACTTCTTCATAGGTTTCGCCGTCAAGAGAAGCTTCTACATAGATAGCCTCGGGTGCAACGATACCGGAGTAGTTACCCAAGAAGGTATTAACACGAATCTGAGAAAGCTCATAGGTGCCTTCGAGATCATAGCTCAAAACGCCGATACCGCCGAGTGCGTTAGCGTTCTGCTTGCTGATATTTTCTTCCTCAGTAAGATCGGGATGGTAATAGAAACAGAACCAATCTTCGTTTACAAAGCTTACCGCGTCTTTAGCTACGCCGTCGGTAAGATCTGCAAAGTAAGTGGAACGAGCATGTGTACCGAAAAATTTCTTGCCGAGAAGGATATTTGTCGGTTCATCCTCGGGCTCCGCTGAAGCGGGAACCATAAATGTTGCCAAAGAAGTGAAAAGCATTGTAAGGACCACGAGAATGCTTAGCAATTTCTTTGCGGTGAATTTTTGTTCCATGATTTTCCTCCTTTTATTTTTAAGTATCTGCAGGAGATTTTGCAGGATCAGGAACATTAACTGCAAAGTAACCTGACGGATACTTTTGTTACGCCATATTATTACGGCGATTTAGTAAAATTATATTAACATATTTTTTTCGAGATTGCAAGAGGGTTTTTGTCGTTTTTGACAAAAAAAGCCAATCTTGTCACAAAAAACAAGTAACAAGTGCCCAATTTGTGCAATTTTACAAAAAAGGGCAAAAAATTATGCCTCCCGATAATTGGGAAGCATAATCACATAATTAAATATTGATTTTATTCGGCGCGTTTACCGAGCATATACACCTGCTCTGCTTTGAAGGAGTTCCAATTGCCTTCCATTATCGCCGCGCGGATCTTTTCCATAAGTTTATTGTAGAAATAAAGATTGTGAATAACGCAAAGGCGCATACCCAGCAGTTCGCGTGCTTTGAAAAGATGGCGAATATATGCGCGCGTATATGATTGGCAAACAGGACAATCGCAGTTCGGATCTATCGGGCGCGGATCGAGCATATACTTATTGTTGTTCAGGTTAAGCAGTCCCTCGCTGGTGAACAAATTGCCGTGGCGCGCATTACGCGAGGGCATTACGCAGTCGAAAAAGTCTATACCGCGATCGACCGCTTCTAAAATATTCACAGGAGTGCCGACGCCCATCAGATAACGGGGTTTGTCCTTAGGAAGATGAGGTTCACAAACCTCGATAACGCGGTACATCTCCTCCGCGCTCTCACCGACCGCCAATCCGCCCAGCGCATATCCGGGGAGATCGAGCTGAATTATTTCCTTGATATGGCGCACACGGATATCATCGTAAATACCGCCTTGGCCGATACCGAAAAGAAGCTGGTTCTTGTTTATCGTTTCGGGCAGCGAATTAAGACGGTCCATTTCCTCCTTGCAACGGTAGAGCCAGCGTGTTGTACGGTCTACCGAACGGTCTATATATTTATGATCGGCAACCGAAGACGGACATTCGTCAAACGCCATTGCAATGGTGGATGCGAGCTTGGACTGTATCTGCATGCTCACCTCGGGACTCATAAATATCTTTGCGCCGTCCATGTGCGACTGAAAAGTCACGCCATCCTCGGTGATATTGCGAAGCTTTGCAAGCGAAAACACCTGAAATCCGCCGCTGTCGGTAAGCACCGGTCTATCCCAATTAAAAAACTTGTGGATTCCGCCGAGCTGATAGATAACGTCCTCGCCCGGTCGAACGTGAAGATGGTAGGTGTTTGAAAGCTCTACCTGACATCCGATATGCTTTAGATCTCCGGTCGAAATACCGCCCTTTATCGCCGCGGAAGTTCCCACGTTCATAAAAACGGGAGTTTGGATATCGCCGTGAACCGTATTAAATGTGCCTGTGCGGGCATTGCCGCAGGTATTGTGGATAGTAAAACTCATAAAATCTACCTATCGAAGAATTTTTCAATTTCCCTTTTCGGGATCTTTTTTATAAACGGTCTGCCGTGAGGGCAGTATCTTAAATGAGGGTTATGTGAGAGCATTTGCACAATGTGCTCGTCATCCTCGGGGCGGTTCTTCACCCTTGCCTTGAGCGCCGCTTTGCATGCGACGGTATAAAGAGCGCGGTCGCACCGCTCGGCAAAGGACAAGCCGTTTCCGTCGGTCAAAGTGCGTGCAAAATCCTCTAAAATGTTTTCCAATCCTTTTAGATTACCCAGTGTTGCAGGTACGGTGCGTACTATCACTGCGCCTTCACCGAAATCCTCTATCGAAAAACCCTTTTCTTCCAAAAATGCGGCATTCTCGAGCAAGACTGATGCCTGTTCGCGCCCGACGGTGACCGGAACACCCGTTAAGAGTTCCTGCACGTTAAGCTCTTTGTTAGCGGCAAGACGCTCGTAAATAAGCCTTTCGTGCGCGGCGTGCTTGTCTATAACAAGTACGTTGTCCTCGGTTTCGACGAATATATAAGAATCATACGCCTGCCCTATCATACGCCAAGAGGGTGTTTCGGGGGCAAAGGTTATCTGAGGTTCTTCTTGCTTGTCGGGTTGGGAATCGGCAACAACCTCTTTTTCCAACGGCACTTTGTCGCAAAGCGTCATTTCGCCCGTTGTCGAGAACATATCCTCCTCGCCTATATTTGCCCTAAATGCCGTTGCAGGCTTCTGTTCGGCAGGTATGTCGATGATTTTGGGTTCAGGATTTGATTTTGGCAAATCCTTGGCAAAAAACTCCACGTCGGAGAATATCTGCTCGGTCTTTACCGTATCTACAAACGGATCGTCCTCTTTTTTTAGCGGAGGAAGTATCTGTTTTTGCTTGTTTTCTTCTGTTTTTTTCGGTGTGAAGTTAACCGTGTTTGACTTTATCTGAGCCGATATATTTTGGGGTTTGTTGGAGAGCGGTTTATCCTCGGGCTCCGACTCGAGCGCGTTTTTAACCGCATAATATACCGCGCGGAAAACATCACGCTCGGACGCAAACTTGATCTCGGTCTTGGCAGGGTGCACGTTAACGTCGGTAAGCTCGGGCATAAGCGAAACGAAGATAACGCATCCGGGAAATTTCCCTCTCGGGATAAAAGAACGGAACGCCTCCTCGAGCGCTGCCTGAACCGTCTTGCTCTTTACGTATCTGCCGTTTACAAACATCGTCTGCATTGCTCGGCTTCCGCGAACGGTATCGGGGGTTGTAATATATCCGTTCACCGAAACACCGCCGAGCTCATACTCGATAGGAATAAGAGTTTTTGCAAACTCCCGTCCGAAAACCGAATATACGGCAGGATACAGCTCGCCGTCGCCTGCCGTCATAAATTTGCGCTCGCCGTCGCAGATGACGGTAAACGATATCTCGGGGTGCGAAAGCGCCAATCTTTCGGCGGCGGCAACACAAGATGCCGCCTCGGTGCCGTCTTTTTTCAAGAACTTCTGCCGTGCCGGTGTATTATAAAAAATATCGCGCATATATACGGTCGTGCCGTCGGGACAGCCTGTATCCGTCATAACTATGCCGTTCTCGTCGGAAGTAAGACGGGTGCCGATATCCTCACTGCGGTGCTTGGTAACTATCTCCAGCCTAGAAACCGAGCCGATAGCCGCCAACGCCTCGCCGCGGAAACCGAGCGAGCGTATGCCGTTGATATCGTCGCCGCATTCTATTTTGCTCGTCGCATGGCGAAGTAATGCTTTCGGAATGTCTTCTCTAAGGAATCCGCAGCCGTCATCGGTAACGCGGATTAATGTTCTGCCGCCGTTTTTTATCTCCAAAGTAATAGAGCCTGCGCCGGCATCTATTGAATTTTCAAGTAGTTCTTTAGCGGCGGAAGAAGGACGCTCTACCACCTCGCCCGCGGCTATAAGGTTAGCCGTTTGAGCATCGAGTATATTTATAACGCCCAATTAGTCAAGCTCCTTTTTCAGTTCATACAGAAGCGTTATCGCTTCATACGGTGTAAGCGTGTTTATATCGGCGGATTTCAGTCTGTCGATAACACGCGCTTCGTTTAACGATTCAAAACTGATATTGTCGTTTTCCTGCAATGCCCTGACTTTGGGTTGCGCAGAACTTTCTGTCAGCCCTGCAAGCACCTGCTTTGCACGGTTTACCACGGGTTCGGGAACGCCCGCAAGATGAGCAACCTCTATACCGTAGCTGTCGTCTGCCGCGCCTTTTATGATCTTCCTCAGGAAAACAACATCGTTGCCGCGTTTCTTGGCGGCTATATTGTAGTTCACTACCCCGTCGATTTCGCCCTCGAGCGAGGTAAGCTCGTGATAGTGTGTGGCAAAAAGGGTTTTCGCGCCGATCTTCTTGGCGGTGTATTCCACAACGGCGCGCGCAATACTCATGCCGTCGTAGGTACTCGTACCCCTGCCTATTTCATCATATATAATAAGACTGTTTTTTGTTGCGTTTTTAAGTATATCCGCAACCTCGTTCATCTCGAGCATGAACGTAGAGTTGCCGCTTGCAAGGTCATCGGATGCGCCCACACGGGTGAACACCCTGTCAACAATGCCGACTCGCGCCTCCGAAGCAGGAACAAAACTGCCTGCCTGCGCGAGTATCACACACAGCGCGACCTGACGCATATAGGTGGATTTACCCGCCATGTTAGGACCGGTGATAAGCAACATACGGTTCGCGCCGCAATCGAGATAACAATCGTTCGGCACAAAGTAGTTGCCGTCGAGAAAACGCTCTACAACGGGATGTCTGCAATTTTTAAGCGTGATCTTGTCCGAGCGGTCTATTTCGGGGCAGATGTAGCCTTGCTCGCGCGCAATTTCGGCGTTAGAGCAATATACGTCGAGCTCTGCAAGGGCATTCGCGGCGGTTTTTATCTTCTCGAGCGATTTCAAAACAAAATCGCGCAGTGCAACAAACAACTCGTACTCGAGCGCATAAAGCCTGTCTCTTGCACCGATAACGCGGCTTTCGGTCTCCTTAAGCTCGGGGGTGACAAACCGTTCGCCGTTAGAGAGCGTCTGGCGTCTTATGTATTCGTCGGGCACCTGAGATAAAAAGGATTTCGATACCTCTATATAATATCCGAAAACGCGGTTGTATCCGACTTTTAGCGTCTTGATACCCGTTTTTTCGCGCTCAAATTCCTCTATTTTTGCTATCCACGCCTTGCCGTTGGTCACCATTTCATAAAGCTCGTCCACAGCGGCGTTGCATCCGCGGCGAATTATTCCGCCCTCTTTCAAAACGGCGGAAGGCTCCTCTGCAATGGTATCTCCGATAGCCGAAGCAACCTCTGTAAGAGTGTCTATTTCGGAATCGATACGCTTGAGCGATTTGGATTTTGCATTGGCGATAAGATCTTTTATCGTCGGGAAAAGGCGTATAGTCTTTTCGAGCGATTTCAGATCGCGCGCGTTGGCTGTTCCGTAAACAAGTCTTGTGGTAAGACGCTCGATATCGGTAATTCCTTTTAATACCTCGCGCAGTTCATCACGCAAAATCCCGTCGGAATAAAGCTCGCTCACTGCATCAAGTCTTGAGCGTATAGCGTTTTCGTTAACGAGCGGTTTTTCGAGCCAGCGGCGCAAAAGCCTTGCGCCAGCGCTTGTGCGCGTGCGATCGATCGCCCACAAAAGCGAACCTTTTTTCTGTTTCGCACGCATAGATTCGGATATTTCCAAATTCCTGCGCGATGCCGTATCTATCCCCATATATTCTTCGCAGGAATAGAAGTTTTTCTTCTGCAAATAGGACAGATCTATCTTTTGCGTGCGTTTTATGTATGCAAGCAGTCCGCCCACCGCGCGTATGGCGTACTCGCTCTCGCTTTCGGGCAAAGCGCCGTAGATCTGAACTAGCGATTCGTTTGCCGATGCCGTCTCAAAATCATAAGTTTCGGCACTTGACACCAGAGTATTAAAACGCGCGTTGAACAAACCGCTTACCGATTCCGGAAAACTCTCGTGGATAATAAGCTCGCTCGGCAGATATGCCGCCGCCTCGGATACTATCCTTGCCGACAGATTTTCGCCCAAAATATCGGTGGCGCAGATCTCGCCTGTCGAAACATCGGCAAATGCTATTCCGCACCCGAGAGAATCGCAGTATGCGGCGCAGATATAGTTGTTTTTCTTCTCGTCGAGATATCCGCCCTCGGTAACCGTACCGGGAGTGATAATACGGATAACGTCACGTTTTACAAGCCCTTTTGCCGTAGCAGGGTCTTCCATCTGCTCGCAAATGGCAACGCGGTACCCGCGCGAAACGAGCTTGGCAATATATCCGTCTGCCGCATGGTGAGGCACGCCGCACATAGGCGCGCGTTCCTCAAGTCCGCAATCCTTGCCGGTAAGCACCAAATCAAGCTCGCGCGAGGCAACCTGTGCATCTTCGAAAAACATCTCGTAAAAATCGCCTACACGGCACATCATTATGCACTCGGGATGTTGCTGCTTTACCTCTAAATATTGCTTCATAAGGGGCGATATTGCCATGATTTTCCACTCCCTGTAGTTGCCCTTTCGGGCAGTGATATTGCACTTCGTGCAGTTATATTCCGCCTACCGCGGAGTTATAGCCGAAAAAAATCGAACTCAATTCGGTTTGAAATGTTATTTTGTGTTATAACTTCACAAAACTCTCTTGAAATAACGACATGCAATCGCAGATTTCGTGCAAAATTACCCGCTATACAATTAATGACAGCCGCCGCAGGTAGAACAATCGTGAGTACAGTTAGCTGCTTCGGGTTCGATAGTGAAACGAACCGCATCGTTGATAGCGTTTACTATCTCGGAGAGTGCGGCTTCTGCCTCGCGCATGTTTGCCAATGCCTTGCTTTCGCTTATAGAATCATAAAGATCGCGCAGTCTTGCCGAAATGCTCTCTACAAGTGCGGTGTCGCGTTCTGACTCGGGCTTTCTTCCCTCGGTTTCGAGAATGGTTGCCTGAACGTTGTATTCGTTGATCTGCTTGTTAAGCGTTTCGTCTGCATCGTATGCTTCTTTTGCGGCGTTGTATGCCTTTAATTCCTCGCTTGCGGCGAGTGCTTCCTTAAGATTTTCGATTGCTTTGATCATTGCTTCGTTCATTGTTTTTATTTCCTTTCGGTTTATATTATTTATATTATTTTTCCGCCCAGCGCATATGCGCCTGCGGTTTCTATCTTAACGTCAACGAACGTTCCCTCAGGGATAAATTTGTCGTACGTCACTATCTTGTTCTGCGTGCTTCTTCCGCAGGGAATGCCGTTTTTGTTCACCCCGTCGGAAAGAACGCGCAGAGTACGGCCTATAAATTTCTCGTTCAACTCTTGTGCAATATCGTTTTCCATATCCGAAAGTGCCTTAAAACGCGCATTGGAAACCGATTTGGGTATCTGGCCGTCCATTTTTGCCGCAACTGTTCCTACGCGAGGAGAGTATATAAAGGTATAGATCATATCAAATCCAACCTGCTTTACCAGCGACATGGTGTCGGCAAAATCCTCGTCTGTTTCGGTCGGGAATCCGCAAATAATATCGGTAGTAAGCGAAACGTCGGGAACCTTTGCCTTTATTTCCAACGCCTTTTCGAGATATTGCTCGCGCGTGTACTTGCGGTTCATCAGCTTTAATACCCTGCTCGAACCCGACTGAACGGGAAGGTGAAACTGCTTGGCAACGTTCTTGTTGTTGGCGATAACGTCAATCAGCTTGCTCGATGCATCCTTGGGATGGCTTGTCATAAACCTTATGCGGTATTCGCCGTCGAAAGAGGCGCATTCGTCAAGCAAATCGGCAAAATCACAGCCGCCGGAATAGGAATTAACGTTCTGCCCGAGAAGCGTTATATCCTTATATCCTCTCTCTATGAGCTCTTTTACCTCTTTTACCACGTCTGCCCGATTGCGAGAACGCTCGCGTCCTCTTGCAAACGGAACCACGCAGTAGGTGCAGAAATTATTGCATCCGTACATTACCGGCACCCACGCCTTGTACTCGCTCTCGCGCAGTATCGGCATATCCTCGCTGATAATGCCAAATTCCGAATGAGGTTTATCGGTAACAAAGCTGACACGCTTTTTAGATGCAAACACCGTTTCTATTATTTCCGGCAAGCGGTGGTGCATATCCGTTCCGAAAACAAAATCGACGTAAGGATAGCTTTTGTAAATCTGGTCGCGGCGGTGCGATTGCTGCGCCATACAGCCGCAAAGACCTATTTTTATACTCCGATCCTGCGCCTTTCTGCCCTTGAACTGGCCCGCCTCGGAAAGTGCGCGTATCTCGGCATGCTCGCGGATTGCGCAGGTATTGATGATTATCATCTGCGCCTCGTCGCTGTTGTTTGTGATCTCGTATCCGCAAAGCTTTAGTGCGCCGAGCAGTCTTTCGCTGTCGTTTTCGTTCTGCTGACAGCCGAAAGTGATCACGCACGCCTTTTTGCCGTTTGTCACCGCGCAAAGCGAGCGTGCTATATCTTTTTGGCGCTCAATTTCCGATTGCGGAATAAAAATATCGTTCATCAAAATATAGTTCCCACACAAATCAAGTTTTCTCTAAGGTATTGGTTCTCATCGTATTTTTCTATCGAAACGTAACCCTTTCCTGCGGAGGAATGAATTATCATTCCGTCACCCAGATACATCGCTATATGCCCCGTAAAGAATAGCAGGTCGCCCTCTTTTGCTTCTTCTATCGGGATTTGGCGCAGGTTCTCGTTCTTTTCGAAATCGGCATCGCGCCAGATATCTAAACCGTTAAAACGGTAGGCGTTAAAGCAAAGTCCCGAGCAATCGACACCGAAATGAGTTCTTCCGCCCCAGCGGTACTGAACACCCAAATACTCCTTGGCGGTTTTTACGAGTGCTTGACGTATTTCGGACTCGGTATTCTTTTTTATCTCCGCAAGCGGCGAAACGTGGTTTTTGTGAATATAATAAATACGCTTGCTTGGCAAAACGGCAAAACCGTAGCGATCTTCCTTATGCGAAAAACCGACGTCAACCCTCGCGCCGCGCGGAAGTGCCATCGGGGGTTGGAAATAGTTCTTACCCTCGAAAAGCAGATCGGCAAAGGGAGTAACCACGATATGGTTGGCATCGTGCAGTTTTTCGAACAAATTGGGTTTTATCACCCAGCCGATATAGCCGTACTCCGACTTTGTTTTGTAAAAGCCGCCCACCTCATCCAGTATTTCGGCCTCTTCGCCGTAAAGCATCTCGTCTACCTGCTCTGCCATAAGGTCGGGCGCCGAATAAACAGGCGCAAAAGGAACGCAAACTACCATAATTTACCAACTTTCAAGAAAAATTTTGGATTGGATATGAATCCGATTTAAAGATAAAATAACTACAGAAGGAGTGTTATTTTTGAAAACGATAAAATTTATTATTACGCTATTGCTGTTGCTCGCAATTTCATCACTTTACGCGTCGGCAATTTCTCCGACCGAAAAGATAAACTGGCATTACAAATCAAAAGGAAATAACGCACGGCCAGAAATCTTAGGCGGAATGAATATCCCAGAGCTCGAAAACGCGCTCTATATCGGGAACGAGGACGACAAAACCGTATACCTTACTTTTGATATCGGCTACAGTAACGAAAACCTCGAAAAAATCCTCGATATTCTAAAATCGCACGATATAAAGGCGGCATTTTTTATTCTTCCCGGAATTATAAAATACAGTCCCGAGGTTGTCAAACGCATAGCCGACGAGGGGCATTTGGTGTGCAACCACACAACGAGCCATGGTGATATGTCAAAGATTACCGATATCGAACAATTCCAAAAAGAACTTAGCGGTATCGAATCCTACTATAAAGAAACCTACGGTCTTGATATGGAAAAATACTTCCGTCCGCCGCAAGGCACATTTTCGGTAAAAACGCTTGAGTTCTGCAAGGAACTCGGTTATACTCCGGTATTCTGGTCGTTTGCATATGCCGATTGGGATAACAACAAACAGCTTGATCCCGAAAAAGCAAAAGAAAAAATCCTGTCGCTGACGCATAACGGCATGGTGATGCTTTTGCACCCCACGAGCAAAACAAACGCGGATATTCTCGATGAAGTGATATGCGAACTGAAATCGCGCGGTTATTCTTTCGGCACGCTCGATGAATTGTCGAATTCACTCAAGCGATAAAAAACATTATTCATTATATTATACTCTAAAACAACCGATAAATCAATAGTTATTAGAGCATTCTATTATAAAGAATCACGCATTTTCAATCTGCCTCTTGCATATTATTGCGAGAGGTGTTTTTTTATGCTGTCTTTTCTTTTGAACATACTTTCAAAATGCTTTTGTTTTATTCTGCGAACCTCGGATACCCATTCATTCCCGCCGCCTTTGTCAAAAGAGGAAGAACACGAGCTGTTTCTCCGCGCGCGCAACGGCGATCTGAGCGCACGCAGCAAGCTAATAGAGCATAATCTGCGCCTTGTTGCTCACATAGTGAAAAAATACTACACCACCGCGCCCGATCAGGACGATCTTATCTCGGTAGGCACGGTCGGATTGATAAAGGCTATCGACAGTTTCAAAATCGAGAACGGAGCGCGTTTTGCCACATACGCCGGAAAATGTCTGCAAAACGAAATTTTGATGTATTTCCGCTCGCAAAAAAAGCATTCCGCCGTGACCTCGATAAACGATTCCGTCGATGTCGACAAGGACGGAAATCCGCTTACTTATCTCGAAATAATTGCCGCCCCCGACGATATTGTTGATTCGATAGACCGCAAGATCAAGCTCGAGAAAATCGCAAAAGCAATAAAAAACGCGCTTACCGACCGCGAGCGAAAGATAATGATGCTTAGATACGGACTAAACAAAAGCGGACGGCACTACGCCCAGCGCGATGTTGCCGAAATATTGGGTATATCGCGCTCTTATGTGTCGAGATTGGAAAAAAGCGCAATAGACAAAATACGCGAATATTCGGGAGAATAACCAAACCGCAAAAAGGAAACAACAAAAAGACCGCCTGCGACAGTTTGTTCCGTTCTGTCATAGGCGGTCTATTTTTATTTTTTACGCAAATACCGCGCCTTTTTCTATCATAACAGCGCGAACCTCTGCGCCGTTGACATCGCGCGGGAGTATGTTTCTGTCAAGCGCGATAGCCGCGGCGATACCTGCCGCCTCGCCCGATGCGCGCACCGAATGCTGAACGCGAAGCGAGCTTTGTGCCAAGAACTCGGCACCCAAACATCTGCCCGTGATGAACAAATTGTCGATACCCTTGACCACCAACGAGCGATAGGGGATCTCGTACCAAGGTTTGCCGTCATCAACCGGAGTAAGGTTGTCTTCGCACTTAAGTACCTTGCCGTGAATATCCACAGGGTAGTTCGACTGGCAGAACATGTCATCGAATTTCGTACGGCGGATAAGATCCTCGGCGGAGAGAACATACTCGGTAACTATATTTCTGCTCTCGCGGATGCCGACCATTGCCGAAATATCCGAAACATAGGCATTCTCGAACCCTTTGAGATACTTTTTGTAAAACTGCATCTGACGGATTATCCTCTGCTTGCCGATGATTTGGGTTTTCGTAAGTACATCGGGATCGGTGCCGTCGGTCTCGTCAAAAAACTCGGGGTTATTAAAAGCAACGCAGTCGGGTCTGCCCGTGACAACAAAACCCTGCCAGTAAGCCTTGTCATCCTCTAACAGATCGCCGTTTGCCAAAGCCTCGTCGAATATATCCGAGAAGGTCCATTTATCTCCTGCACAGCATGCAAGATATACAC